>JALHPH010000095.1:0-3408 GCA_022842565.1 Fimbriimonadaceae bacterium | reverse complement strand
AAGGGAGCCGATTGGCCGAAGTACTTGGTGGTCCTGCTGGTGGTCGCGGCGCTCTTGGTTATTGGTAAGAAATACCTGGACCAGAGCACGCCGAACATGCCGAAGAAGCGAAAAGTCAGCTGGTAACTAGCCTTGGTGGGCCATCGCAAGCTGAATCAGATCGCGAGGCGGCATAAAGTAGACATCCTCTTTCACGGTCTCCAAGATCGTAACGGGGATGTCGCTGCGCCCGGCAAGTAGCCCGCCGATGATGTCTTCGACCAGCTTCTCGGGAGTCGATGCACCGCTCGTTATGCCGATGACAGAGTAGTTCGTCCGCCACTCCGGTTTGATCTCGTCAGGCGACATAAGCAGGTGAGACTCTGAGCCGTGAGCCTGGGCGACCTCTTGCAACCGGTTGCTGTTGGAGCTAGTCGTAGACCCCACGACCAACACCAGGTCGCACTCCTTCGCGAGCTCCTTGACCGCGCCCTGTCGGTTGGTGGTGGCGTAGCAGATGTCTTCTTTTTTGGGTGCGTCGATGTGCGGAAAGCGGCGCTGCAAAACAGCTAAGGTGGCCCGTACTTCATCCACGCTGAGGGTGGTTTGGGTGAGCACCGCGAGTTTGTCGTGGGGCGGCAATTCGAGCTTCTCAGCGTCTTCGGGAGTCTCCACCAACCACATTCGACCCGGGGCTTCACCCATTGTGCCCTCGGCTTCCACGTGGCCCGCGTGGCCGATGTAAACGAAGAGGAAATCTTTGGCCGCGTATCGCTTCGCCTCGTTGTGAACTTTCGTCACGAGCGGGCAAGTGGCATCAAAAATGTGGAGCCCGCGAGCGGCGGCGCCATCGCGGACAGCTGGCGAGACACCGTGAGCGCTAAACACCACGGCCGCCCCTTCGGGAATCTCATTCACGTCCTCTACAAAGATCACTCCGCGCTGCTCGAAGCTCTTGACCACCCACTCGTTGTGGACAATCGCATGGCGCACGTAAAGCGGAGCACCATGGATTTGCAGAGCAAGCTCCACCACTTCGATGGCATAGGCGACTCCCGCGCAAAAACCACGCGGGGCAGCCAGGACGATCTTGGAGAGGGAACTGGTCATGCTTCGGAAGTAGGGGTCGCCTTGGACTTAGCCATCATGTGCGCTGCGCCCAGGGCAAGGAAGGTGATCAGCGAAGCGCCAGCGATCAGGCCATGCGGGAACAGCTTTCCGTCTGGGCCAAGGTATCGGGGCACAAACTGAATGAGGTTCAGCAACGCAATCACGGCGGTGCCGATATAGGCCATGCGGGGGTTCTTGGCCACCTGGCTGCCGAGGTAGATGATCGCGAGCCCAAAGACCGCGCCGACGAGCGAGATGGGACTGGGCTTTCCGCCTGCCAGGCCAGCACCACCAATCACACCCATCACAACAAGGAAGAGACCGTAGACGAAGACAACAATTTGGGGCCAGCGCATGGGATTCATGTTCTATTTTACGCGGTTCGGTCCCGGTGTTGTAGCGGGGGGCGTGCCATACTTGCCCTATGCTCCCACAGGCAGGCGATCGGCCTAAGGAAGAATGCGGTGTGTTCGGCGTGTATCAGCCGAACGAAAGCGCTGCAACGCTCGCCTATTTCGGCCTCTTTGCGCTGCAACACCGTGGACAAGAAAGCGCGGGCATCGCCGTGAGCGACGGAACCAGCGTCCGGCACGTGAAGGCCATGGGGCTTGTGAACCAGGTCTTCAACGAAGAGAACCTGAAGACCCTAGAGGGGCATATCGGCATCGGTCACACGCGCTACAGCACGACAGGTGGCAGCGTGGAAGCCAACGCCCAACCCATTTTTTGCCAGAGCCAAGTCGGCGATATCGCCGTGGCTCACAACGGCAACCTGGTGAACGCCAAAGAGGTTCGCGACCGATTGCAGGCCCAGGGAGTTCTGTTCGAGGGCACGAACGATAGCGAGGTTATCGCCCAGCTTTTGGTGATGGCACTGCGGACCCACGAGCCGGCCCATGCCGTCGCATCGGTGATGCGAGAGATCGAGGGAGCCTACAGCGTCGTGGTCTTGACCCCGCAAATGCTGATCGGCTTTCGCGACCCAAACGGCATCCGGCCCTTGGTGGCGGGGACCATCGCGGGCGGCTTCGTAGTGGCTTCCGAGACCTGCGCATTTGGCCCCATCGCCGCCACCCCCGAGCGCGAACTCGAGCCGGGCGAAATGGTCATCATCGATGAGCACGGCATGCGCTTTGCGCAGGGTGCCCCAACCCGCGCCCCGGCCATGTGCCTTTTTGAGTTCATCTACTTTGCCCGCCCGGATAGCCACATGTACGGCACGTCGCTCTATGCCGCCCGCGAGCGCATGGGCGAGGCGCTGGCCGGCGAATGGCCCGTCGAGGCCGATATCGTCGTCCCGGTGCCCGATAGCGGCATCCCTGCGGCATTGGGTTTCAGTAAAGTCAGCGGCCTTCCATTCCGTGAAGGAATGATGAAGAGCCGGTATATCCAGCGCACCTTCATCCAGCCTGAGCAGCGATTGCGAGAGCTTGGCGTGCGCATGAAGCTGATGCCCCTGCCCGACCATTTGGATGGCCAGCGCGTGGTTCTGGTGGATGACTCCATCGTCCGGGCCACCACCACCGGCCAGATCGTGCGGATGCTGCGAGAAGCGGGCGCAAAAGAAGTTCACGTCCGCATCACCGCGCCCCCGATCAAGTGGCCATGCTTCTACGGTATCGACATGGCCCGGAGAAAAGAGCTGGCCGCCTCCCGAATGACCATCGACGAGATTCGACAGCACATCGGCGCGGATAGCCTTGGTTACCTCAGTATCAACGGTGCCACGAAAGCCGTGCGGAAAGACGGTGAGGGCTTTTGCCTGGCGTGCTTTAACGGCGAGTACCCAATCAAAGTGCCCGACCACGTGAGTAAAGAAGCGCTGGAGCTCACCTCGCGCGACGCCGAAGAAACCCGCCCTATGGCGAAGTTTCTAACTTGAGAGCATACGCAGCCGCTGGATGACTTCGTACGAGTAGTCGAACAGTTCGGCGTTCAGATCGGTCCAACAATAGTAAATTTCGGGGAGCGCCGTGCGCTCAACCAACTGGCAGCCCAGCGACTCCTCAGGACACCCAATGTCGGTCAGCGAAGCGACGTCGGCCACAAAGACATCGGCCCAGCGGACTTCGGTCTTTTCTGTGATGCGATAGCAACCCAGGTACTGAATGGTCGCTAAATGCGCCCCTGCTTCTTCCATGGCCTCGCGGCGCGCAGCGGCGATGGGGTCCTCAAATGGCTCGACGCGGCCACTGGGGATGCACCATCCACGGTCGCAGATGTTGCAGAGCAGCACTTTCTCATCCTTCCAGCAGAAAACGAGCGCAGCAAAGGCACGCAGCGGTGCCTTGAAAGGCGCAGGAAAGAACTCCAGCGTCT
>JALHPH010000094.1 GCA_022842565.1 Fimbriimonadaceae bacterium | reverse complement strand
ACTTGGCGAGCCCACCTTCTTCGAACGAAGCATCGTAGCCGCCAATCCACGGGTCATTGTCGGAGCCAATCCAGAGGCTGTCGCAGTAGTCCCCTTGCACGCCCGTGTTTCCCGCACGGTAGTAGCGCCATTCCGGTTTGGCGTCAATTTGCGCAGAAGCGCATGGGATCAGTAATGAGAGCGAACCTACAACTAGGACCGATCGAAGCGACAAGAGCGTGGTTTGTTTCACTTATCCTCCTGACTGGACTGATTGTAATCCTGAATTCCCCGGTTTCAACGAGGAATCCGAAGTACTCACGTATTCACTATAAGCGCCTTCCATTCATTCCTAATGTAACGCACGTCACGTAGCGGCAAAAAGCTAAGGCGTATATGAAGCTTTTCAATGAGCAAATCAAGTTGGGTCTTGATGGCGAAACCAGGCACCCACTGATGCGGGGCTGAGCGGAGCAAGAAGACCGTTAGCCCAAAGCTCGGGTGGGCTGAGGCGGCGAGCGCAAGCAGCACTCCCCTGTCGATTAGCTTTTCAATTATGGTCAGCGGTGCCTCCCAGTTGGTTCTGGACGGTTCCTCGTTCCTCAAGAGCGTGATCAACATCAACTTGACGGGGTCTAACCAGGTGGTTGGTTCGGTAACCATGCAGAATGGTGACGTGGACAACTCAGGTGAAGTTGACGCTGCGGACATTGATGCAGTCATCGGTGACTTCGAATTCAGATGCGAACCGTCTAGCCAGGGCCGCACAGGGCCGTCGCGCTTAAATCCGCGCAGCATTCAATAGGTCGTACTTGGTTGAGGCATGCCAGCTGACGCATCCTCGCAACGCTGAACGGCGTAGGTCCGACGCGCCAAATTGGCCCGGTCTCGCCATGAGATGAATGATCGCTCCAGTGCTACTCGTCGGCTACAATAGATTGATGCGGGTTGGTGGTGCGATTGTCTCTCTGGTTGTCGTTCTTGGGTTCAGTGGATGCAGCTCCTCGCCTCGTTCGGGAGCGTCGGCACAGGATGCGAAAAGCACTCCCTCCATCTCGTTTATGGTCTTTGGTGATCCGGGTGAGCACAGGGCCTACCAGAACCTCGTCAAGGCATACCAAGAGAAGCATGAGGGCGCGAAGGTGGAACTGATCCACATACCGTCGCAAGCCGACTATCGTAGGCGCCTCGGAACGGACTTTGCCGCTGGGGTTCCTGCGGATGTGGTGCTGATCAACTACCGCCGCTATGCAGAGTTCGCGGCCCGTGGAGTGGTCGAGCCGCTCGGCCCCTATCTGGCCAAGAGCACCATCCTCAAAGAAGCCGACTTCTATCGCGAGGCCATTGAGCCGTTCAAGTACAACGGTGAACTCTATGGGATTCCTCAGAATCTATCCAGCCTCGTTGTGTTCTACAACAAAAAGCTCTTTAATGAAGCGGGGGTGCCGCTCCCGAGCAATGATTGGACTTGGGACGAGTTCTTGAGTGCCGCAAAGAAGTTGACCCGTGACACGAATGACGACGGAAAGCCAGACCTGTATGGTCTCGGAACGGAAATCTCCCTCCAGCGGCTAATCCCCTTTGTCTGGCAAGCGGGGGCCGAGATCGTGGACGATCCGGATAAACCGACCGGCCTAAACCACGGCGATCCCAACTTCCGCCGCGCCGTGCAGTGGATGATCGACCTGCGCAAAATACACCAGGTGATCCCCAGCGCGGTCGAAGAAGAGAGTGAGGACAGCGAAACCCGGTTCCAGAACGGGCGGACAGCGATGTTTCTGAATAGCCGCCGGGGAGTGCCCACCTACCGAGAAATCAAGGACTTCGATTGGGATGTGGCTCCCCTCCCAAGAGACAAAGAAGCCGTCGGCATCCTGCACGCCGATGCCTACTTTATGCCGAAGCCGGCCAAGAACAAGGACGCCATTTGGAAGTTCATTGAGTTCGCGAATTCGAAGGAGGGCCAAACCATCGTCGCCGCTTCTGGCCGAACCGTGCCTTCATTGCGCGAGGTTGCTGAGTCCCCCGCCTTTCTTGACCCGACCCAAAAGCCTGCAAACAGCCGCGTGTTCCTCGATACGTTGCCCATCATGCGCGCCGTCCCCGTCAACCGCAACTGGGTAGATATGGAAGGTACGGCCACCGAGGAGTTGGAGAGTGGCGTCTATCAAGGTCTCAGTGCAGACGAGGTGATTGCATCTCTTAAGCGGCGCACCGATGGTGTACTTGCCAAGTGAAGCTCGCCCGGCGCGATAGAGACCTGCTCGCCTACTTAGCGCCTCTTTGCATTGGGCTGTTCCTCCTCTACATCGGGCCGGCGTTCGCCTCGTTGGCCCTGGCCTTCACCCATTACGATGCGCTCAGCGCCCCGCGTTGGGCCGGTCTGGAGAACTTCCAGGCACTCCCCACCGACGCTGTTTTCTTGAAGGCGATCGGGAATACGTTTTGGTTTCTGGGCATTGCCTTGCCCCTCAAGCTGATTCTGGCCTGTGCTTTGGCGATGTGGTTGCACCGGCCACGCCCTTTCACGGGTCCCACTCGCGCCGCCATCTTTCTACCGAGCGTGATTCCGGATCCTGCGTTCGCGCTCGTCGTCCTGTGGATATTCAACCCGCTGTATGGCCCCCTCAACCTGATCCTGCAGCAGCTCGGCATCCAAGCGCCTATGTGGCTCGCCGACCCGGTCGCTGCGCCCTGGGTTTTCGTCATCCTTTCCTTGTTTCAGATCGGAGAACTCTTCGTGGTCCTCATGGTCGCTCGCATGGAGATCTCTGGCGAACTGTACGAGAATGCCCAACTCTCCGGAGCGGGGATGTGGCGGCAGTTCGTTCACGTCACGCTCCCTATTCTCGCCCCTTGGCTCTTCATGCTGGGGGCGCGAGACATGATGATGAGCTTCCAGTCGACCTTCAGCTTTGCCCAAATCATGACCCAGGGTGATCCCTACTATGCGACCATGTTCATTGGGCTCATGATCTACGAAGAAGCCTTTGACCGCTTCCGGTTTGGTTTAGGGTCGGCCATGATGGTTGTGACCTTTTTGATGTGCGTTCTCGTGCTTGGCGCTGTCCGCCTTGGGATGAAGCGCTGGAGGTATCAGGTTGAAATCTAGCCTTTCTGTGCTCCTGCGGGTGTGCGTTGTTGCGGTATTCCTCTCCCCGCTCTACTGGATCGTGGTGGCGGCCCTGCGCAAGCCTGGTCTGCCTCCACCGCGCACCGTGGAATGGCTTCCAGCCGAATGGAGCGTCGAGAACTTCGCTCGGGTGTTCACTCTGGTCCCAATGGAGACCTACCTGAGGAACTCGCTCCTTGTTGGGGCCGTTGCCGTGCCCTTGACGCTCGTTTTCGCGTCGATTTCGGGTTATGCCATCGCCCGGCTTAGCCCCCACCTGCGCGCCTTCTTTGTGGTAGCCCTCATCCTCGCCCAAATGCTCCCGCTCATCTCCTTGTGGTTGCCTCGCTTTTTCCTGGTGCGCTATCTGGGTCTTCTTGACCAACTCGCTGCCCTCGGTCTGCCCGTGTTGGCCGGCACTTTGCCCCTCTATGTGCTGCTCTACTACCGCTCATGCCTCTCGATTCCCGCCGAAGTCTATGAAGCCGCCGAACTTGATGGCGGGAGCTTTTTGCGGTCGTGGTTACGGGTGGCGTTACCACTGGTCAAGCCCACCACCATGGCGGTCACGGCTTTCTCATTCCTCTTCTACTGGGGAGACTACATCTGGCCGCTATTGCTGATGAAGTCTCAGTCCAATTACACGGCGACCGTCGGAGTGGCCCAACTTCTCCAGCTTGATAAATCGAACTGGCCGCTCATGATGAGCGCGAGCCTCATGCTAGCGCTGCCGTCGATTCTAGTCTTTATGATGGTGCAGCGCACGTTCCTGAAGGGCAATCTCCTCAGCGGCACCGCCGGCTGGTGACCCGCCGCGCCTCAGGGGTTTCGAGCTTGGGTAGTGGCGCGGTCAAAGTAGCTTAAGGACGATCATGAACCTTGGCGACGGCGACGCAGAAGGGCGATGGCACCCAGACCTAAAGCGGCCATAGTAGTTGGTTCGGGGACAGCTCCATACTGGAGGTGGTCGACCTCCCAGTCGGTGCTCGCTGGCATCGTCATGCGGATGGCGCTGATTCCTCCCGCGTGAACCACGCCGTACAGCGTATCTTCGTTGGTTTGGCCGCTGAACTGCCCTTCGCCTCGCAACCCGATTGAGTAGACCCCGAGGGATACGTTGGAAGAGTCGAACGCCTCGAACAAGACTGTTCCGAAGCCGAGGCCTTCGTTGGAGAAACCCACATCAGTCCAGGCAAGCCCTGCATAGGTAGGCAAACCACCAAGCGCAGCCTGGTCGAACGTGAAGGTAACCGTATTGGTTGAAATGTACCAGGACGAGCCTTGAACCCCGGATCCATCAACGGCGCCATCATCCCCATCCACAGAATCCGTCAGTGCAGCAGGTCCTAGCACGCTGCCGGTCGAAGCAGTTACGCCTGGGGTGTTCAGAGATCCATCCTCGAAGTTCTCGATAAAGCCCGAAATCAACGGACTGTCCGCTGAAGAGAGATACGGCTGCATGGTGAAAGATTGCGCTTGCGCGCTGACGCAGACCGTGAAAGCCGCGAGGGAAAAGATCGCCAATCGAGTAACCATGCTCACCATCATATGCTGACAGGGGTTGAGATGCCAAGGGCAAAAGTACGAGTTGTTAGGCGAATCGAGTTTACTGACCGGTGGTTTGTCCGGGTCTGAAGCGCACTCAATCTTGGAGCCGGTTGATTTGCTCTTGCGTGACGGCGCGGTGCTTTGCCAGCGATTCGGCCAGATCCGGATCAGTACTGGCCTTTTCCATCCTGGGGAGTGCTTCCATGACCTGCGTTTCGGCCCCCAGCAAGTCCTTTAACTCGTGAAGATAAAGATCTTCGAGTTCCTTAATTTTCAAGGTTTCCTCCGGTTCATGCCCGGCAGAACGACTCTTCCCAGCAATCTTTGGAAAGGGAACTGCAGATGGCGCAAAAAAGCGCTAAATCCGGAAAGCGAAGGAAATTCGGGGCGGATTAGACCCATCTTCGCACCTCAAGGTTTCCAAGAAATGCCCCGTTCTTAGCAAAAAGTTGCCAGACGATATGCTGCTTTGATAGGAGAACTATAAGGAACTATCGGGAGCAAGGAATACTTATCATTCTTTGATGACACTTAGCCGCAGCCAGCATTGGAAGTTAATCCACCCTCCAGTAAACTATCCCCATGAAAGTCGTAGCGATACGGTTCGGGAACTGAACTTCAATGACTACAGTGCAAACGTTTGAATCTTATCTGGCACGCTCGCGAAAGGACTACTTCTACTTCGCGAAGCGATTGACCCGGAATGCTGATGACGCAGAAGACCTTGTTCAAGAAGCTAGCATTCGCGCCGTGCGAGCATTGCATTCACTTACCTCTGAGAAGATTCCTGACGCGTGGTTCAAGCAGATTATCAAGAACTGCTTCCTTGATTCGCGCCGCTATAAAAGCCGCCGCCCGGTGACCACATCATTGGAAGCCATTCAGGAAAGTAGACCGTCGTTCGATTTGGAAGATGCCAATGCCGTGTTACCCTTTTCGCTTTTGGGCGAAGAATATAGCGCAGACGTGGAGCAGGCACTCGCCAAATTGACTTCTGAACAGCGCGCCCTGCTGATGGGAACTCTTCACGGGCTCTCCGGCAAGGAACTAAGCGCAAAGTTCAAGTGTGGCGCCGTCACGGTGCGGACTCGTTTGCACCGTGCTCACCGAAGCCTGCGACGGCATCTTATGGAATCGGGTGCCCATAACGACTACCGCATGAGCCCGCAAGCCAACGTCGCTTAAGCCATAACTTCCGCAGCAAAAAAGAGAGTTAGGTGCGTGACCTAACTCTCTTGTTTTGTCAGAAGTTCTCTAACTTTTAACGTCTACGTGATCGGTTACTTCGGCGGGTTGGCCAGCGATGCCAGTCAGTTCCGAGCCGTTTTCTTTCAGCCATTCCAGGATGGTCGAGATCTTGGTTGTAGCGAGCGCGATGCAGGTGTCTGCCGCACCGTAATAGAGGTTCAGCGTGTCACCATCGGGTCCAACGGTAAAGCCGCAGGGAAAAACGACCTTTCCGACATCGCCATCCATCTCATAAGGGGCTTCGGGGCCCATAAACCACGACTGACCGCGGCTTATGCAGACCTCAGGTCGCTCAAGATCGAGGAGAGCGACGCCCACTCGATAAAGCGCCCCCGCCGCCGCAACCCGAACACCGTGATAGATGATGATCCAGCCTTCGGCGGTTTCGATGGGTGGGCAACAAAGCCCGATCTTATTGGCGTCCCACCACGCGCCGCGCCGAGCCGGAAGCAAGACCATCTGTGACCCCCAGTTCACCATGTCGGGCGAACGAGATATCCAAATGTTTCCAGTTGTTCCTGTGATTGGACGGTGGATCAGGATGTAGTTTCCGTCGAAAGTGCGCGGGAAAAGCGCCGCATCCTTGTCGTTGGGTTGCATCACGAGGCCGTGGCGTTGAAATTCCACAAAGTCCTTAGTCGAGGCGAGCGCCACGCCCGGC
>JALHPH010000093.1 GCA_022842565.1 Fimbriimonadaceae bacterium | reverse complement strand
CGCTCACGCTTTGTGGCGCGCTTGATGCGCTGCACACCAATCGCCTGGGTCTCCTATGGGCGCTGCCTGAGGCACTCAAGCACCATGAAAGCCGTATGTTCTCTGGCGAGCCGCCCGCGATCAACCACCCGCACTCCCTCACCGCCATCGAGGAGCGCATTTTGGAACGGCAGATTTTGGGCATGGATATCGATATGCACCTGATGGGATACGAAAGGGAGCGCGTGCAGGAAAGAGGCGGGCTGACAGGGGCTGAAGTAAAAAAACTCCCGCCAGGCACGCGAGCCATCGCCGTGGGCAACCCCATTCGGTTGCGGTTTCCACCGACCCCAAGCGGCAAACGGGTGGTGTTCTTCGATCTGCAGGACGAGACGGGTATTCTCAATGTCACGGCATTTGATCGGACTTACCAGCTGGATGGCCACGCGATCATCTGTTCGCCGTTTGTCACCATCATCGGCGAGACCCAAGACCGCGATGGGCACACGGCGTTTCTGGCCAAGCGAGTTTTCCCGTATGAACCGAAAGGGGGGCTTTGCGGCGTGCCCAATCGCGCGCTGCCGTTCAAGGTCGCTGATTTCCTGGTGGGTTAGTTGCGCAGGAGCTCGCGGGCATTCGCCATTGCCGAATCGCCGATCTCTTCGCCTGCGAGCATGCGCGCCATCTCGATCACGCGCTCTTCGCCCTCCAGGTGCAAAATCTCGGTAAAGGTGCGCAAGGCATGCTCCGATTTAGCGATGCGGTAGTGTGCAGCCGCCCGCCCGGCCAGCTGCGGCAAGTGCGAAATCGAGATGACCTGATGAAACTCGCCTAGCTCTTGCAGCTTCTTGGCGACCACCGCTGCCGCGCGACCGCTGAGCCCAGTATCGATCTCGTCGAAGATGAGGGTCGGTACGCCCACCTTGCCAGCCAGCACCACCTTTAGCGCCAACATCACCCGCGAAAGCTCGCCACCACTCGCCGTTCGGCTCAGCAACCGCGGCGGCTCTCCGGCGTTGGCCGTAAAGCGAAAAGTCACCGCATCAATGCCCAGCTCATCAACCGGCTTGGAATCAAAATGGAGTTCAAAGCAAGCTCTCTCTAGCGCCAATTCTCGCAGATGCTCGGTCACCTGTTCCGCAAATCGAGCCGCATGCTCCTTTCGATACGCCGACAGAACGCCCGCGCCCTCCAGGAGCGCCGCCTCGGTCTGTTGCACCCGCGCGCCGAGTGCCTCTTCGCTTGATTCGGCATCCTCCAGCACGGCTTTCTCGCGTCGTAGCTCATCAAGCAGGGCGATCAGCTCAGGTTCGGCGCGATCGTGCTTGCGCATGAGCCTCTGGATCAGGTCAAGCCGCTCGCCGATGGCCGCCAACTGCTCGGGGTCCGCTTCCACACCCTCCTCGTACCGGCCCAGTTCCAAAACCGCGTCCTGGACCTCAAAAAGGCTCGACTGCAGGGCAGCCACGTGCTCCGCCAAAAGTGCATCCAGCGAGGCCACTGCATCGAGCTGTTTCACCGCCTCGCCCAGTTGCTCGACCGCGTTCACCTCTCCGCGCTGCAAAAGCTCCATTGCGCCGCGCGCAGCGGCTTGCAGCCGTTCGACATTGCGCAGGCGACTAAGCTGTTGCTCCAGCTCCTCCACTTCACCCAGCGAGAGTTCTGCGGTCTCAAGCTCGTTCAACTGAAAACTCAGCAAGTCCAGCCGCTGTTGGCGATCTTTCACTGAGCGCCGCACCAAGGCGAGGCTCTGTTTGGCTCCAATCCAATCGGCGTGGAGTGCGCGCACGCGCTCCAATAGGGGCTCCAGGCCCTCGCCCAACCACTGGTCATATGTCGGGAGGTGTTGCAAGGGGTCCAGCAGGAGTTGGTGGTCGTGCTGGCCATGCAGGTCCACTAAACCCACGCCGAGCTTTCGGAGCGACGCAACCGAAACATTGCGACCTTGCACCCTCGTCGTCGATCGCCCCTCGGAGCTGACTTCGCGCTCAATGGAGAGCTGACCGTCGCCCGAAGCGATACCTTCGGCTGCCATCAGGTCCAGCAGATCGCGGCGGGCAGAAAGATCAAACGAGACCCGCACCCGCCCACGGGCAGCGCCCGCCCGCACCAGATCGGAATCGGCTCGATCACCGAGCACTAGGCCGATGGCCTCCACTAAGAGAGACTTTCCAGCGCCTGTTTCGCCGGTCAGCACGGTAAATCCAGGCCCAAGGTGCAGATGCGCCTTTTCGATGACCGCGATGTTTTCCACGCTGAGATCAGTGATCATAAGGGGGGTACTCAGTCAAGACGTTTGGGCGTGCAAAAATGGGTCAGGAATGAACGCTCAGCAAGCGGCTACGCTCTCCTTGGTGGTCACCGTTTTCGTGGTGATCGCGAAGCTGTTTGCGGGGTGGATGACCGGGGCCATTTCGGTTCTCGCCGAAGCTCTGCAGAGCACCGTCGATGTGGCGGTGGCCCTGGGGGTCGTGCTCAGCATCCGCTGGGCCGCGCGGCCAGCCGACGATGATCACCCCTATGGCCACGGCAAGGCCGAAGTGATCATGAGCGCGCTTCAGATGGTGCTGCTGATGCTCTCGGCGGGCTATATCATGTCGCAGGCAATCGGGCGGCTGCAGCGCCCGCAGCCGATTGAGCCGGAGCTTGGGCTTTATGTGATGCTGGGCGCGGCTGCGGTGAATTTGGCTGTGGCGGCAATCTTGTATCGGGTTGCGCGGCGTGAGAAGAGCCTGGCGCTCAAGGGGGAATCGATCCACTTGGTCTCCGACGCGGCATCGGCCCTGGGAATCGGCTTGGGCATGGGGCTGGTGATGGCGACGGGCAACGTGGTCTTAGACCCTTGGGTGGCAATCCTGTTCTCGTTGGCAGTCATCGCATTTGCGGTGCAACGTTTTGGACGGCTTCTACACCCGCTGATGGATGGCGCACTGAGTGTGGAGGATCGAGCGACCGTGGAGCGAGTGCTGGCGGACCACCCGGCGGTGAAGGGGTACCACAACTTGCGCACACGGCAAGTCGGGTCAAAGAAAGTAGTCGAGTTCCACCTGTTGCTGGAGGATCATCTGAGCTTCATCACCGCGCATAACGAAGCTGAAGAGGTGGAGGACGCGATTCGAATCGCTCTCGACGGCGCGCTCGTAACGGTTCATTACGAGCCCTACGCCGCCGAGTTAGCGCACCAGCGCGAGGCCCACGGCGGAGCTTAGCTTTCTTTCTTGTCGCGGAAGCCAGGAAGTCGACGGCCCTTGTAGTAGCCGTCTGGCGAAGCGTGATGTCGCAGCTTCAAGGGCTCGGAGGATCCCTGAACTCGGTTCACTTCGATTTCGGGAAGGCTCGTCACGTCGTGCGTGCGTCGCTTGGCGGTGCGAGCATGACTATGGCGTCTTTTAGGATTCGGCATTTATTTATTTCTTCTCCCGATACAGGGTGACTTTGCGGAGGTTGGGGTTGTACTTCTTCACCTCAAGCTTGTCGGGGGTGTTTTGCTTGTTCTTCGTCGTGGTGTAGTAACTCTTCGAGTCCTCCGTGCAATAAACACGGATGATTTCGCGCTTTTCACCTTTCTTTTTGGCCATGCGTATGGGTCTCCTGGAACCTGTCTGGTGCCGCTATTGAGCCTGCAGAGGATACCCCGGGTCGGCAGAGGAATTCAACTACTCATCCCCAAATTCTCCGAACGATCCGGCCAGAATCGCGAAATCTGCGGGACCCACTTCACCGTCTTGGTTCAGATCGGCGCGTGAATTATGGCCTCCGTTGCCTGCGAATGTACCGAAACTAGCTGCGAGCAACGCAAAATCGGGTGAGCCAATCTCGTTGTCGTCGTTCACATCGCCATTGATGAGCGAAAGCGAAAGAACTTGGTCGTTTGTGCTTGGGGCAGCGGCTTCGGCTCGGCGGAGCCAAGTGCCGTGCTTCAGCCGAAGGCGATTGGGGCCTGCCGCAAAGGCGGGAATGATCGCCTTGCCCTGGGCGTCCAACACGTCGTTCCAAGCGAGCAAAACGGTGTTGGTTGCATCAACCCATTCGAACCGGACCACTCGCCCGACTGGGCCGACCGTGGTGTCTTGCAGCGACACGGTGACGAATGCCATCGGCCCTTGCCAGGCCAGCTTCTCCATCCACCGGGCGTCGGTGTCGTCCACCGTGCCGTTCTGGTCATAGTCGAAAAGATTCTTGACCGTGACCCCTCCGCCAGCGGGAGCCGCGGTCCGAGCGATGTTAAACACGGCCTGGTCCGCCGCGCTGAGAATTCCGCGCGGGCCGAGCCGATAGGAACTCAGCGCCCGGCGCAGGGCAGTGTGGTCGGCGGTGTTCAGCAAGGTGTTGCCGTCCCAGTTGAGGCGGCTATTGCTGGCGATGGTCACCGGCGATCCGGTGTAGCTGGCCAAGAACTGAAGATAGTCGCCGGTTTCCAGGATGTGGTTAGCATTCAGGTCGGCACGCATGGGTGTCGCGATGGTGGTGATCCAGTTGGAAAGAAGCCCTTGCTTGGTTGTATCGAGTTGAGACCCCTCCCAAAGCACGAAATCCTCGATCGAGCGCGCCTTGGCCGTGTTCATTTGGTCGTTGATGGCGGGCCGCCCCGACAAAATCGCTAGACCGGCCAGGACTTTCTTGCCTGCGGCCTGGTTTCTGGCCGCTGTCAGGTCGTTGCCGATACTGGTCAGCGAGGTTCCATACGCCATCGGGGCGACGTTATCAACGTATCCGCCGGTACACCAGGCTGGCCAGTTTTGGCACTTGGCAACTTGGCTGCTGCTCGTCATGGCGGTCGCGAAGACGGCGGCGCTCATCTCGACGTCATTGCTGCCGTCCTGCACGCCTAGATAAAGCTGCCGGGCTGCTTCGCTGATGCCATTGCGCCGCCACGTGAGAAAAGCACTGTAGTGAGTTTGCCCCGATTGCGCGGCCTGGGTGAGGATGTTCGCACCCGGCACCGCGGTAGCAAAGCTGCTCGCCGACCATGTGTCGTAACTCCAAGGGGATGGATACGCGTCGCCGGTATCGTTGTCGATCGGCATGCGGTGGTAGTCGCTCTGCACGCTCCAGAGAGCGCCGTATCCGGCAAGCTCCGTCGCGTAGCTGCGCAGCTTGGCTTGGACACCCGGGTGCCCGAGGTTCGCAAAGACTTGCTGATTGATGTCGCCGCCGATGGTGCCAGTCGAGACGTTTATGACTCGCCACTCAGGGTTGTTCGTGAAATTGTAGGCGCCGGTCGTCTGGTATTGCCAATACCCCGTCTCGGTCCAGGCGTGGACGCGGACGTTGTAGCGGGCTGCCAAATTGATCGCTGCCGCAAGGTAGTCGAATCCGAACCGGGAGTTAAACACGCCCTGCCGACCGGTGCTGACTCCGTGATAAAAGGTTTCTAGATAGAGGTCGGTGACGCCGGCGCGCGCGAAGTTCTGCAGGTGCGGTTCCAAGCTGGTGACCGACGAGGACGGCGGCCGGAGCCAGACACCTCGGATGGGGCGATCGTTGCGATATTGCCCCAGCACCGGGACGGCGACGCACAGGGCCAGAACGCCCCATGCAGTTTTTTGCGCACGCATGGATTCATCTTATCCCACTTTTGCCGCGTCGCCGCCCGCTAGGAGTACGAGGATCGGCCCGGACGGGTACCCTTTTTCGCAATGCCCGGGTGGCGGAATGGTAGACGCAGAGGACTTAAAATCCTTTGGTAGTAATACCGTGTGGGTTCGAGTCCCACCCTGGGCACTCCGTTGATTTGCTGTATTGAAATAGGCAATCACGAACTTTCAGAGATTTCTGAAAGTTGGACCGCGTATAATGGAGACATGGCCATCTTCGCCGAGAAACTCCTAAGCGCCGAACTCCTGCCGATCTTCCGGAAGGTCGAATCGGGCCAGCGGCTGTCGTTCGAGGATGGCGTGCTGCTGTACAAAACCCCGGACCTCAACGGAGTCGGACTGCTGGCAAACATGGTGCGCGAGCGCCTGCACGGATCGAAGACCTACTACGTTCGCAATCAGCACATCAACTACACGAACATCTGCAACAAGTTCTGTAAGTTCTGTAGCTTCTATGCCAAGAAGGGCGGACCGGCACCGTACGAGATGGACATGGCCGAGGTTCAACGCCGCCTCGATTGGCACAAAGATATCCCGATCACCGAGGTGCATATGGTCGGTGGCATCAACCCGCGGTTGAAGTATGAGTACTACCTCGACTTGGTGCGGCTTGTCGCTAATAGCCGACCGGGTGGCGTCCACGTAAAGGCGTTTACCGCGGTTGAGATTGTCCAGATCGCGCAGGTGGGCAAGGTCAGCATGGAGCAAGCCCTGCGCGACCTGATGGAAGCGGGGCTCGACTCGCTCCCAGGAGGTGGAATTGAGATACTGAGCGAGCGGGTGCACGCCGAACTCTTCGGCAAGAAGCTGAACGGCGATGAATGGAAAGAGGTCGCCCGTGTCGCCGCGAAACTCGGTCTGCCGCAATACGCGACGATGCTCTACGGTCACATCGAGACCATTGAAGAGCGCGTGGACCACCTTGTGCAAGTACGGGAACTCCAGGACGAGACGAACAACTTCCTGTGCATGACCCCGCTTAGCTTCCACCCCGA
>JALHPH010000092.1:6080-6579 GCA_022842565.1 Fimbriimonadaceae bacterium | reverse complement strand
CTCGTCAATGCGTGATGGACATCAGTGTCACATCAAAAATGAGCGGGTTTCCGCGCATGGAGTGAAGCGCGCTCGGCGAGGGCTCCTTCGCCACCGCGATCTGGGCAATCGCCGCGTGAGACGGGCCAAGAATCACGTTCTCCATCTCTTGCACGTTCACGCCGTCGTCCTTCAGCACGCTCAGCACAGCAGCGAGCACGCCCACTCGGTCGGCATGGCGGATCACCAGTACGTGCGACGAAGAATCGCCGCTGGGCAGGTTCACCACGTTTGGCGGTACGCCGTGCGAGCGGTACTCCTTTACGATGTGAACCACTTCCAGCGCCACAGCGTTCTGGGCCTCGTCGGTGCTTGCGCCGATGTGGTGCGTGCAATACACCCCCTCCATCTCGCGCAGCGGTCCCTCATAGGCGGCCACGCCTTCAGTCGGCTCGCCCTCAAAAACGTCCAATCCAGCCATGATTCGGTCTGCTTTCACGGCTTCCAGAAGCGCCGCTTG
>JALHPH010000092.1:0-6070 GCA_022842565.1 Fimbriimonadaceae bacterium | reverse complement strand
CTTCGGCGCGGCTCGTGTTCACAAACACCGCTCCGTCGCGCATTTTGTTGAAGAAATCGGCGCCCAACATCCCTTTCGTAGCTGGAGTCAGCGAAACGTGGACCGAGACAAAATCGGCTTGCGCGGCCACTTCCTCAATCGAGCCTGCGCGCCCGATTCCCAGCGCGGCAGCAACGTCGGGAGTCATCCAGCGGCTGTAGGCAATAACGGTCATGCCCAGCGCCTTGGCGACAGGAATCAGCTTTTGGCTGATCATGCCCAGACCGATAAGGCCCAGGGTTCGCCCGGCGAGTCCCCGCGCCTGGCTGTACTTTTTCTTGTTCCACTGCCCGCTACGCAGCTCGATCACGTTATCGGGGATGTGCCGGTCGCAGCTGATCATCAGCCCGAGCGCCAGTTCAGCAACGGCGTTGGAGTTCTTGCCGGGGCAGTTGGTAACGTAAACGCCGCGGTTACTGGCGGCCTGCACGTCGATGGTGTTGTAGCCGGCGCCGGCCCGGATAATGACGCCCAAATGAGCCCCTTCGATCATTTCGGCGGTCACCTTGGTGGAGCGCACCACCAAGATGTGGGCACCCGAATCAGCGAGCCGATCGCGAAGCGCCTCATCCTTCAAACTGGGTTCGTAAATGACCTCCAACCCCAGGTTCTTCAGACCCTCCAGACCAATATCCTCAAACTTGTCCGCCACAAGCACTTTCATGGCCTGAGTTTACTCCGCATCGGCGGTCAAAACAGGGTCGAGTCTAGCCTTAGGATGCGGCCACCGGTTGCCGACAATGAATAGGAAGGGCACTATGCAGGACTACCGCAGATTAGGCGACTGGCTTTTGGCGCAGGGGGACCTCAATCATAACCAACTGGACCATGCGCTCCGCGTGAAATCGCAAACGAATTCTCGCCTGGGCCGCGTGCTGGTGGAACTGGGTTATGTCACCGAAGACCGAGTGGCCGAGGCGCTTGCCGAACAATACGCGCTCCCTATGGCTCAGCTGGCGGTGCTCGCCGATGGCTTCGAGACGGAGCGCGTACTCCCATTCGATTTCGCGATTCACTACCATGTGCTGATCACGAAGATTCATGCGCATTCTGCGGAGGTGGTTCTGGCTGATCCGCTCGATATCGATTTGCTCGACACTCTGCAACGCATGCTCGGGTTGCCCATCCGCGCCAGCATCGCTCCGCAGGGCAAACTGGACGACCTCATCCGAGCGCTCTTCAATCGCCCGGTTGCGGCCCAGCCATCGCCTTTGCCCGTCGCCGAGAGCATCCCAATCAATCCGCCGAAAAAGGGCAAGAAGAAGTCGCGCATTGATGCGCAGAACGATCGCCAAGCGCTGCTGACCACCTATCTGCCCGATTGGGAGGAAGCCGCATGCGCCTAGTCGCTTTCACCGGTGGAAAGGGCGGCGTGGGCAAATCGCTCCTTGCTGCGAACACCGCCATCGCCATGGCCATGAATGGTCGCCGCACCGTACTGTTCGATGCCGACCTTCAGCTCGCCAACATCGACGTGATGCTCGGCTTGAAACCCGAACACAACCTTCAGAGCGTTGTTCTCGGTGAGAAATCTCTTCGTGACATCCTGTTGGAGGGTCCCGGCGGCGTGAAGATCGTCACCGGCGGTTCGGCGCTAAATGGCCTGATGAACGCTGGCCCCAAGCGCATGGCGACTTTTCTGGACCAACTCGAATCGCTCAACAACGTCGCCGACATCGTGGTCTTCGATACCGGCAGCGGGCTTGACCAGCGCGTGATGACGTTCTTGCGAATCGCTCACGAAGTGGTGTTGGTCACGACCCCCGATCCGACAAGCGTCACCGACGCCTATGCGACCCTTAAGGTCTTGCTGAAAAAGCAACCCGATGTCGCCGTCAGCGTTCTGGCCAACTTTGTCCGAAACGAGGACGAGGCGCGGCACATCTTTGCGACTCTGAACGCGATCAGTCGGGAGTTCTTGGGCTACTCACTGCGCTCGCTGGGTCATGTGCACGCCGACCTCGAGGCGTTGCAGTCAATTCGTAGCCGTAAGGCTCTTGTGGTGAACCAGCCGGAGAGCATGGCTGCGCGGGATATTCGCCGCGTGGCGACC
The DNA here is from genome assembly GCA_022842565.1 of Fimbriimonadaceae bacterium. GTDB lineage: Bacteria > Armatimonadota > Fimbriimonadia > Fimbriimonadales > Fimbriimonadaceae > JAFLBD01. The sequence continues at coordinate 3,978 of JALHPH010000092.1, read as the reverse complement.
GCACTTGCGGCTGGCCCTGCCCCACTGACCAAGCTCAACGCCGCCTCTTAAAACAAGAACCCCACGCCCGAAAGCGAGGGGTTCTGTGCAATCTCGACCTGAGAGGCAGATTACTTGCTGTTGCGTCGTCGGCGAGCAGCCAGAGCAGCCAGACCAGCGGCAATCGCGGTCATGGTTGCAGGCTCAGGAACAGCTTCGATGCCTTCGATGGCATAGTCGCCGCTGCGGTCCGAGCTGATCACGAAAGTGAGCGAGTCGGCTTGCGCTGCTTGAGCGGAGGTGAAGATGAACGACTCCGAACCGATACCAGCAGCAGCGGCGCGGACCTTGTCAATTTGGCCGATGATGCCGCCATCCTTTCGCAGGACCGCGCTGACAGTCAGCTGCTGGTCGTTGCCCAGGAAGCGGACTTGGATGTTGTTGTTGCCAGCCAGGATGCCGCTTGCGCTTGCACCGCTGTTGGTCAGCAACTTGTTGACGCCGGTGTTGCCAGCCTCATCGCCATTGCCGTCGTATTGCAGCTTCAGGGTGCTGAGCACGCCGAAACCGGTGGAGATCACGGCCAGTTGGCTGCCAGTGATTCGCAGATCGTAGTCTTGCCCAAACGGGTTGCTGACGACGCGCATTTCGACATCGCGCTCGCCGCTCAATACCGCGCCAGACATGGCGTCAACGTTCGAACCCGAGACAATCGTCTTGGTGTACGGCACGCTGAAATCGTCAATGATGACTTGAGCATTGGCTGCACCCACGGCACAGATCAAACCCAAAACTAGTGCTTTTTTCATGTTTCCTCTCCGATATTGAATAAGTATCCAATCGGCCGCCCATTTGAACGACACTCACATTATGCTTCACAACTGACCGGGAAGAACTCGAAAGAACCCCGTATTTGTGCCTGTTCACATCGATTCACTCTGCAAAATCACTAGTGAATTTCGCCAGGATTTTAGGACCTTTAAGATAACGTTATCGCATGAGCGCTCGGAAGGCTCCGCCTACGACGGGCGCGCGGTAATCGCGTCCCTTCGACGCGGCGATAGCCCCCAGTATAGGAAGCACGATGCCCAGGATTCCGGCCGCAATCCACAAGAGGAAGGAAATGGGCAGGAGGATCAGTGTGACGGCGAGCGCCGCCCCGATCCAACCCAAGAGGAAGGTAAAGACGGTGAGCGCCAAGGATTGCACCGCGTGCCCAGCCACAAAACCGCTCCGCTCACGGTAAACGGCCCAGATAATCAGGGCGGCAATCCAGCCAAATCCGGCACTCAACGCACTAACGGCCAGGGGCAGCACGTAAGCCAGAATTGCCCACGTCCGTTCGTCCGAGCTTCTCATGAGACCACTCATACACTATCATACGCTCGGCGATGATTGCGGAGGGACCTCCGACTCACCAGATGTTGTAAGCGGTGCCTTCGGTTGAGGCGCGTGAGCTCGGCACCCGGAACCAATGCCTCGCGCCGCTGCTCAGGCCACCGTCATAGATGTAGCCGTTGGTGTGGACATTTCCTAGCGGGCTCATGCCGATACTGTAGTCAGAGAAATAGGAATCGATCACGATATCTCGGTTCAGATAGGGTCCGCGCCACTTGGCCGGATCGACCCCGCCGAGAGGCGCCTGCACCACGGAGGGGTTCCACGGCGAGCTGTCCGGACCCCAGGTTCCCGTCGTGGGCGCTGAAGTCATCCGCAGGATATCGATGGTGCCGGGGTAGCGGCCCGTGTCGGCTGCCATTCGGTCAATCGCCTCGCGGACGGTCCTTAGATCGCTTTTGAGCCGAGCCTCGCGTGCCTTGATCGCCATTCGTTCGATCTGCGGGATCGCGACGGCTGTCAGCACGCCCAACAAGCTGATTGCCATCGTGATTTCGACCAAGGTAAATCCGTAACGCCTTTTCATTGAAGAATCCAGTCCATGTTCGCGCTATCGGCCCACCACTCATAGGGGTAGCCGCGATATGTGGGTGCCGTGCCAACCGCATTGGCCTCGAGCTTGTTGTCCGTGGAAATACTGCCAACGGGTCCGCCGTGCCGGTCAACGTACGCCGGCCAAGCGCCCTTGAGATATTCGGCAGTCAAAACGGAGTTCGAGCAAAGCGTGGTGTCGCCAGTCTTCACGCCCTTTTCGGCCACGCACATGGCCTTGGCATCCTCGACCACGCGCAGGTTGGCCATGATCGCGTTCTGCTTGACCGCGCGCCGGTACCGCTTCAGTTCGACCACGAAGATGCTACCGATCATGCCGATGAGGCTGACCACGAACATCACTTCGACCAAACTAAAACCGCGACGACGCTTCACCATGTGTTGTAAGGCGTCCCCTCGCTCGAAAGATTTCTTGACGGCATGCCCAGCGCCGATCCGGACGGTACCGCCCCTTCGCGACCGGAATTCCAGACCCAGCCGTTGTGCTGGCCCCCGCCTTCTGCGTTTTGCCGAAACGCCGGATCGAGCACCGGAATAGACTGAAGATAGGGTCCGCGCCACGATCCTGCGGGGATGGCGCGCTGCGACCAGCCGGCCCCCATCGCACCGGGCACCCATCCCACGCCGGGCGAAGTCGGAGAAGTGAGGTTGAGCGGGTCAGGATACACGCCCGTGTCGGCAGCGGCGCGCTCCAGGGCGTGTCGGATCATCTGCATGTCGGCGCGGGCTTTGCCTTCCCTCGCGCGCAGTCCGGAGCGAACGCTATTGGGTACGGCAATGGCGGCCAGCATGCCGACGATGCAGCACGAAGTCACCACTTCGATCAGTGTGAGGCCACGCACCCCCCGTTGACGCATACCGTGGATATTCCACGTTTGCAGCGATTTCTACCAGCGAATGAGGTTGGAACCCCAGACCAGTCCTGCGCCAAATCCGACCGTCATCACCAACATGCCTGGCTTCAATCTTCCCTGCTCCACGGCCTCGCTCAGACCGATGGGAATGGAGCCGCCGCTCGTGTTGCCGTACTTCCCAACATTAATGAAAACTTTCTCGTCAGGCAGCTTTAATCGCTCGGCTGCAGAATCAATGATCCGCAGATTCGCTTGGTGCGGCACGAAAAGGTCGATGTCGCTCGAAGTCATGCCAGCAAGTTCCAGTAGCTTGACGCAGGCGTCGCCCATGGCATTCACCGCAAATCGATAGACCTCTGCCCCCGCCATGTAAAGGTAAGGCGTAACCCCCTCATGAGGCTTGCAAACCGGGTGGAGCGATCCGCCCAGGTCCATACCGATGTGTTTTGCACCAGCACCGTCACTCAGCAGCAGGCTCTTGAGCACCCCGCGGTCGGTGCCTTCTTGAGCCTCAAGGACCACTGCGCCGCCACCGTCGCCGAATAGAATGCAGGTCGAACGGTCGGTGTAGTCCAATGTTTTGGTCAGCACGTCCACGCCGACCACGAGCGCGCGCTTGCATTGCCCGGATTCCAGCATCGCGGTCGCGACACTGCAGGCATAGATGAACCCCGCGCAGGCGGCTCCGACATCGAAAGCGCCAGCATGCTTCGCACCGATTGCATCCTGAACCAAGCAAGCGGTGGCCGGGAAGATCCGGTCGCCGGTCACGGTCGCGACAATGACCATGTCTATATCCGCGCCCGTGAGCCCAGCCGAAGCGAGCGCTCTTTGAGAGCTTTCGATCGCGAAAGTGGAGGCGGTTTCTTCGGCAGTTGCGACGCGACGTTCGTGGATTCCCGTTCGCTGGATAATCCACTCGTCCGTCGTGCTGACCATCGATTCAAGATCTTTGTTGGTCAAAACGCCACTCGGGACTGAGTGGCCAATTCCTTTTACGACAGCACGCATGTCCTTTCTGTTTATTGTGTCACCTGAAGTCGCTTACGCATTCCGTCCATCAATCCGTTCTGAAGTGCCCGGTCCGCTTCCAACAGCGCGTTCTTGATCGCTTTCGGATTGCTGCGGCCATGGCAGATAAAGCAGAGATGATTCAAGCCCAGAAGCGGCGAGCCCCCGTACTCGGCGTAGTCCA
>JALHPH010000091.1 GCA_022842565.1 Fimbriimonadaceae bacterium | reverse complement strand
CGGTGACAGCACCGAAAGCCTGTGGCTACTGGACCGCTTGCGGGTCTTCGGCCTAAGCACGCAGCACTTGGACCCCCGTCCCGGTCCGGCTCCGACCTGCGACCTCTATGTGGATGAAGCGGGCGAAAGGACTCTCTTTGGTCGAAGTTGGGACCGTGTAGATGCGCCTTGGCCCTCCGTGGAAAAGTGGCAGTGGTTCACGGCAGACCCGAATCACAAGGCTCTAGCCCGCGCCGCAGTCCGAAGAGCCGCCGAGCAAGGTGCACGCATTTACACTTTGGACTTCTGCGAGCCCGACGAGTGGCTCCCTGCCGGGAGCATCTGGCAATCGAGCACCGACTGGGTAGGCACGCCCGGGGATGAAGCGGCAAACCACGGTGCGGTTCGTGAACTGGCGGCAAAGCACCAGTCGCTGGCAATCCTGACCGACGGCGCGCGCGGGATTTATGTGGGTTGGGGCTCAGGTTCAGCTTGGCTACCGCCGTACCCGTGCCCCAGAGTGGTGGATGCTACCGGCGCGGGCGACGTATTCCGGGCGGGCATGTTGTGGCGACTCAACCAGGGCGACCGAATCGGGGACGCGCTGGCGTTTGCCTCGGCAGCGGGCTGCCTCAATTGCATAACTGCCGGAGCCACAGCGGGCTTACCGACTCTGCAAGAAGTTTCGCGGCACTTAGCTTCAAACGCGGAAATCACTGCGAGTTACTGCAAGCTCAATGACGCAGGAATTCAGGAAGTTGCCGCTGAGCATAAGCCCTCAGCTTCTTAATGGCTTGCAACTCGATTTGGCGGATGCGCTCGCGCGAGATGTGCATCTCTTTGGCGAGCTGCTCGCGCATGGTCGAAATCTCTTCGTTGTTTTCGAGCTTCAGTCGCTGAGCAACCACGCGGCGTTCGCGCTCGCTCAGCTCCATGAGTACCAAGTGGAATTCTTTGATCCGCTCTTCGGCGATGAGGCTCTGCTCGGGGTTAGAGATGGTCTCATCGGCAAGCAGGCTGCCCAGGGTGACGCTCTCGCTGTCGCCCACTTTCATATCCAGGGACAAAAGCTCTTTGGTGCACTGTAGGAGGTTGACCAGTTTGCGCGGACTCATGCCCAGCGAAACGGCAATCTGGTCGGTTGTGGGCTCTTTGCCCAGCTCTCGGGCGAGGCGAAGTCGCTCACGCTCGATACGGCGGACGGACTGTGAAACATGCGCCGGAAGCCGTATCGCTTTGGATTTGTTATCCAAAGCCCGGCCGATCGCCTGGCGGATCCAGTGCGATGCATAGGTGGAGAATCGATAGCCGCGTTCTGGTTCAAATCGTTCGATGGCTTGCATCAGCCCAATCGCGCCCTCTTGAATCAGGTCTTCGAGCGCAACGGTTCGCGATCGGTAATTCTTCGCGATGTTAATCACGAGGCGCATATTGGATTCCACCAATCGACCTCGTGCATGCGCATCCCCTTTTCGGGCGGCAGCGGTGAGAGATAGCTCCTCTTCTGCCGTGAGCAGAGGTGCCTGTGTCAGCTTGCCCAGATAGCTGGGAAGTCCCTCCTCATGTTCGGTGTGCTGGATGTGCATTTGGGCAGTCTTCGGCATTCAAGTCGTTGCTCGAGTGCTTCAATACGGAGCCTCGTCTCAAGAACCGTGCCAATCGGGGTTTCCGTCCCATCAGACGATCTTCTACATGAAGATGTTCACCCCAATCGATCCATCGCTTGGCAGGTCTCTTTCTCCTTCTACGTTACCCTTAGTGGTGCGTTGCGGTAAGGTATGCAGAATAATCCCATTGGCCCAGAAACAAAACTAGTGGAATTACTTGCTCGCTCCAGTATATGAACGAAACGACCTTTATTGGGGAATCACGACCGCGTTGGCTGCGGCTTCAATTGCTTGCAGGGACGCTGGATTCGGCACCGCACAAGCTGTCGCAAGCCGAGTTCGAGGAGCTCATGCGGCTATACCGGCTGACTGTCGCCGACTTGGCCAAAGCCCGGGCCGAAAGCACCAATCTGGACCTAATCGAAAACCTCAATGCGCTTGTGGTGCAGGCCTACGCGGCGATCTATCGCCCCAAGCCACGCCGTGGGCTGTCTCTGATCATGGAGGCCTTCGTTTTCGGTGCCCAGGCGTTTCGTCGGCAGTTCCGGTTCATCGTGGCCGCGCTTTTTGTAATGGCTTTCTTCGCGGGACTTTCGGCGACTCTGCTGGCCACCCGTCCCGATCTGCGTGCCCACTTGATCAGCCCCGGCGAAGAAGAGTTGTTCGATCACTGGAAAAAGGGGCAGTTTGAATATAGATCGGCGGAAGAAGCGGCCCAAATGTGGTCGTTCTATGCCAGCAACAATCCCGTTGTCACGGTCGTGTTCGCGGCTGGCGGTGCGGGCACCTTTGGAGTTTACAGCTACTACGGCATGTCACGGACCGGCGTCCAATTGGGCGCCCTTTCCTATGAAATGAACACCGTCGGGAAGTTGCCGTTCTTGCTCAGTTCCATCGCCCCTCACGGTGCCTCAGAGCTCTCTGGGGCAGTGATCTCCGGGGGCGTGGGGTTCCTTATGGGTTGGACGGTCCTGTTTCCGGGTCGACGCAATCGGTTGGATGCGTTGCGGCGTGTGAGTCTCGACGCGCTTGCGCTCTTTCTGATGGCGATCGGCATGATGTATATCGCCGCGCCCGTCGAGGGTTTCTTCAGTTTTCGGCCGGAAGTGCCCCAGGAGCTGAAAGCCATCGTGGGTGCCATTGTTTTTGCGGGGTGGTGCTGCTATTGGGTGTTTGCGGGGCGCAACCGAGAGCCACTTTTTATCCCAGTCGACGAAATGCCCGCTGCGGAAGAAAACTCGCTGCAATTCGCAAAAGGTTCTTGAATCGGCGAGGGTTCTTGCGCCAGGACTGCCAATAAAGGCCGCGGCCCTCGGCCGCCCGACCAAGCCAAACCATCGCCGTGCCCCGGCACGCCAAGTTGTGCGCCAATGCAGCGTCCACTTCTGGGTTCTTCAGGATTTCCTCCGGCCAACTCACTGAGACTTCCGTAAGCCAATCCCGAATCCGGCGAGAATCCTCGTCCATCTTTTCGGTATCGCGGCAGGCGTTCTCGGGGTGTACGCGGTAAAAAGTCAGCGGCTGGTCGACGTGCGTGACGCCGGTCACGACCGCCATTCGGAGCCACATATGCCAGTCGCCGCAGCCGTAGAACGACGGATCGAACGGCCCCACTTGCTCCACCAAAGAGCGCCGGAACATCGCTGAACTGGTGATCAGGCGGTTGAAGTGGATCAGTTCGGGAAGGGCAAAGCGATTCGACGTTTTCGGCCAGACAAAGCCGAGCGGCGCACCGTCCACGCGCTCACCATCGGGGCCAATGAACCAGCCGCTTGTATGCACCAGCCCAACCCCAGGTTCGCCCTCAAACACGGCCACTTGCTCGGCGAGCTTCTCGGGTGCCCAAAGGTCGTCATCGTTGAAGACGGCCACGAACTCCCCTTGCGCCCGCTCTAGGCCGAAGTTCAGATTTCCGTAAGTGCCTAGGTTCTTCGGGTGAAAATAGCAGGTGAGGTCAGGCTGGGCGGCCAGCCATTCCCGCGAGCCATCGGTGGAGCCGTCGTCCAAGACCAGCACCTCGAATTCCCGAAAAGTCTGGGCACGCAGGCACTCGACCGCCAACTGAAGATAGGGGAGGTGGTTATACGAAGTGAGGAGGACTGAAACCCTCGGGCTCACTGCAGGGTCACCTCGACGCGCCAATTGCTGATATCCAGGGACGGGTCAGAAACATCCCCGGTCGGCTCAATCAGGCCACTTCGGGCGTTGTCATACGATCCGTTGGTGCGCAAGGGGATCGAGACAAACTCGTTCACCGTAGTGATGTTGCGGCTGTCGCCCAGCGCGTCCCACAGCTTGCTGCTGCCCGATTGCGGCACCCGGTCCATGGTCAAAAAGTTCACCTGCATGGTCCGCAACGCGTCGCGGTCTGCCTGGTTCGGGAACAGCTGTCCGAGCTCAAATTCAAATCTGATTCTGCGGCTGCCCTGGATCACGTTCTCCGTGATAATCGGCACGCCGACAGCAAACCAATCTGTCAGCGTCACCGGGTTCACGAACCGATAGAGCGTATAAGCACTCCCGGCGGCGGGATCCCAAAGCATAAAGTGCGTGGCGCGGCCAGCCACAAAGCCGTTCCCCCACGGCGGTCCGATGACGGGAATCGGCCCACCGTCGGTCGGCACATCCTCGGTCGAAAACCGCAGCGCGACAATGTAAACGTAGGCCCCAGGTCGGCCCGGCTCGGTGCCTGTCCGAATCGGATCAACGGTTTCCATTTGGAATCCCAGGCGAGTGGTGCCGGTGACCCCTACATCAGGGAAGCGCGCGCAACCGCATGCCAAAAGCAACGCGCTCGCCCACGCCCACCGCCTCATGCGCTCGGGACAACCTCAAACAGAATGCGGTGGCATGATGGGCAGCTCGCCACCTTGTCCTCGCGGACAATTTCCAACATCTTGGTCGGGATATTGGTGCCGCAGGCCCCGCATGCTTTGCCCGCCACCAGGCCCATGCCGGTGCCCATCTTCGCGCGTACGGCGTCGTAAGTGGCCAAGAGATTCTTGCTCACTCGCGCAGCCGCGCTTCCGCGCTGCTCCTGTTTTGCCTTGTACTCTTCCTGCAGCAACTTTCCCTCTTCGCGGTCCGAAACCTGCCGGGCCTCATAGGCTTTGGCCAACTTTTGCAGTTCACGCTTCACCACCATCGCCGTGGCTTTCACTTCAGGAAGTTGTTCAGTGAGTTCAATCCCCTGCCATTCGGCATCGTCGGCCATTTTCTTGAACTGAGCCATCTCGGTTTCGTAACCAGCAATCTCTTTTGGATTGACGACTTTTCCAGAGAAAAGGTGCCGTTCGATGGCTGCGGCTTTTTCGCGGTAGTCCTTAGCTTTCTGCTCCGCAGTGGCGATTCCAGATTCGAGGTCGGCCAGCGCTTTCAGTTCGGCTGACTTTTCGGATTTGAGCGATTCAAACTCGGCTCTGATCGATTTCCCTCCGTCCAAGACCGTGGCCCGTTGTTTCATGGTCAAGAGGGCCTCGTCAATCAGGTGGACCTGATAGAGTGCTGCGAGTTCATTTTCTGCCATCGTTACTTCATTATGCGCACTTGCAGAAGGAGATTCGGCAGGCGAGGCGAATGAATAAGCAAACGTATGTGCGCGCAGTTCAACCAACTGATCTTGGATGTGGCCGATTTAACCCGCTCGGTCGGGTTTTACGTGGGTCTTTTGAACCTGGAACTTTGTGAAACGAGCCGGGTGGACGGTCATGAACTGGCGATGCTACGATCGGGCGGGCTGAGGGTCCTTCTCATTCAACAACCCGATGAACTGCCGCCATTGCCCGCCGAGCGCCAACCAGGCGTGGTCATGAGCTTCGAAGTGCTGAATATGCAGCACACCCTGGCCAAGTGCAATGCTGCCGGAACCACCGTTCTGCGCGGCATGGAGCGCTCCACTACCGGCGAGGCCACCGTACTCCTGGCCGACCCAGATGGTTACCCGGTGCTGCTCAGTGGGCGCACTGAGCTGGTCCATTAAACGATTCCGGCGCGCAGCAGGTCCTTGAGCATCAGAATGCCAAGCGGGCGACCGTCCTCGGAGAGCACCGGCATCTCACCCAGCTTCTTGGGATGATTCTGGAAGAAGTCCAGCGCCTCCACGGCAAGGATATCGGGCTTGAGCGAACTGTAAGTTGGCGACATGATGTCGTGGGCGCGGGCGCTTTGGGGGTCACCTGATCGCAGCAAGAAGCGACGGACGTCGCCGTCGGTGATGATCCCAGTCATGTGCCCAATGGGGTCCACAACGCAGGCTGCGCCAGCACCAGCGCGAGTGATGGCAGCTAGGACTTCCATCACCGGGTCAGTGGCTTGAACGATGGCATTGTCTTCGTTCGTGCGCATCACCTCGGCCACGGTCAGCAGCAATCGCCGACCGAGCGAGCCGCTAGGATGGAAGACCGCGAAGTCCTCTTTCTTGAATCCCCTTCGCTCCATGGCGGCCACGGCGAGCGCATCCGAGAGCGCTAACATCACTGTGGTACTCGTTGTGGGGGCTAGGTTGATGGCGCAGGCCTCGCGTGCCACGCGCGTATCCAAAACCAAGCTGGCGAGCTGAGCCGCGCTCGATTCGGGCCGACCGGTCATCAAAACCGTCTTAGCCCCAATCACTCGGAGCGACGGGAAGATCCTCAGAATCTCGTCGGTCTCACCGCTATGGCTATACGCCATCACAATGTCATCCGTGCGGACCATGCCCAGGTCTCCATGAACTGCCTCGGCCGCATGCAAAAAGAGGCTCGGCGTGCCGGTGCTGCTGAGCGTGCCGGCCGTTTTTCGGGCGATGTGACCGCTCTTTCCAATGCCGCAGGTGATCACTCGGCCGGTGCATTCCACCATCCAGTCCACCATCTGAACGCAGGCATCGTCGAAATGCTCCGCTAAGTGAGCCACAGCGGCGGCCTCTTCACGCAGCACTCGCTGCAGAACGGTTCGCGCGGATTCGGTCATTTCGAGAGGATCCTTTTGCCGAAGAAGCTCGCGACCCATTCGGTGGCGACGCTCGCGGTGGCGTTGGCGTGGTCCTGCAACGGATTCACTTCCATCACTTCGAGCCCCGCGATG
>JALHPH010000090.1 GCA_022842565.1 Fimbriimonadaceae bacterium | reverse complement strand
GCCGCCGGAGCTCAATGGAATCCAATTGCTCCGGCGACCCGAATGCTGCCCTAATGAACCGCATTTACCGAACTAAGATACCCCTCGAACCAAGAGTGACCTGGCCAAACATGTCGGTCGAGCGGACATGGATCGGGTGGTAGCCAGGGCTCAGCTTGCTGGGCAGTTTGCCGACCCAAAGGTGGGTCGATTTGGCTGGCTCGGGCAACGGTAGGAACGGTCGCTCTAGTGCTTTATCGCGCTCGAACATGGCTTGGAAGGCCGGGTCCACTCGGTCGGCTTGGGTCATCGGCACCCAGGCACCAGAATCGCCAACGCGCATCTCGACCTTGTTGCGGCTGCTACCCGAGAATACGTTCGCGACGATCTCTTGCTGGGCAACTTCGGCGCTTGCAAGCTCGCTGGGGGCATAGATGGCCATTTGGTAGCCCGCCGGGCGGTGCGAGGCGCGGAACTGGATTGTATATTGGTGACCGTCGAACGAAAAGATTGAGTAGCCACGGGGCGCCCCATCGCGCATGGTGCTGTGCGGAATGCCGTACTCGTCCGGGGTGCCTCGCCACCAGCTACCACAGGCAGTCACGTTGACCACGTGGTGGTGTGGTCGCGAGCCGGTGAAGCCGTCGGCTGGCCCCATAAAGCGGTGCTCGTGGGTGTGCGTGTGTGCGCTGACCGAGAGGGAGTAGGGGCGCTCACTCAGAAGCTGCATCACCTGCGTCTTTTCCTTCAGCTCCTGGATCGGAATGTGCATCATCAGCACAACCAAGCGGTCTTTGGGGACCATGCTCAGGTTCTCGCGGAGCCAGGCCATTTGCTGCGTGCCCAGGCCCGCTTCATACTTGCCGCGACCGTCCTCGCGGGTGCTGCCGTGCTGCCAATCCACGTTGTCGAGCACCACAAAGTGGACCTTGCCGTACTCGAAAGAGTAGTAGTTTGGACCGTAAAACTTCTCGAATGTCTCGTCGGACTGCTTGTCGCTGGTCGCATCGAAATTAATGTCGTGATTGCCGAGCACGTTGTACCAAGGGATGCCCAGAAGCGCGATTGCTTCGTTGTGCTCTTGGAAAATCGCCAGGTTATCGAAGAGGATGTCGCCGAGTGTGACACCGAACATCGCTCCGTCCGCCGACATTTTGGAGATCATTCCCTGGACCAAGTAATCGATTTCGCGCAGGTTTCGCGACTGGGTGTCTCCAAAAAACAGGGCCTTGAATTCCTCGGGCTCTGCTTGCTTGTGCAACGGAAAATCAATGCTTGCGGGAAGTGGGCCAGTAGGGGCGACACCGCCAAACCGCAGGTTGGGTGAGCCGGCTGGCTTATGGGTATAGAAAAACCTTGGGAGCTTCTCGCGGTTGATAGGCGTCATCCACCCGCGTGGCTTGATGACAAAGAATGTGGTGTCGTCATCATGCGGGAGCTGCCACATGCCGTCTTTGTTGGTAAGAACGATTTGCTTTTGGTTCGAGACCCGAATCCCCGCGAGGCCCTTTTCGCCCGAATCGCGCTTGCCGTTCTTGTTCAAGTCCTCAAATACATAGCCCTTGGCCATGGGCGCCGGTTGAGGTGCGGTGGCCTTCATGTAAAGGGCCGGTGCTGCCACTCCTACCGCCGTAGCAACCAATGCAATCAATTTCATGATTGATGACCATACCAAAATCAAATGTTAAGCAGGGTTAAGGAGCATCGGGTATGGTTCCAGCATTCGCTCTGCAATGGCGCCGGGCGACATTTTTTTCTGAGATGTCTGCGCCGTTCCCTGCCCTTTTCCCCAGCTACAAGCCGTTCCCGATGACCATTGTCCGGGGCGAGGGCGATCGAGTCTTTGATGCAGATGGCCGCGCCTGGGTCGATCTTTATGGCGGGCATTGCGTTTGTTCTACCGGGCACTGCCATCCCGCAGTGGTCCAGGCAATCGCCAAGCAAGCCTCGGAGCTGCTGTTTTATTCGGCCGCAGGAGAAATTGATATCAGGGCTCGCGCCGCCGAGGGACTCATCGCCTTTGCCGGCGCACCGATGGCATCGGTGTTCTTCTGCAACTCGGGAGCCGAGGCGAACGAAAATGCGCTTAAGATCGCGCATCAGCTGACGGGCCGACCGCAGTTTGCCGCGTTTCGCGGCGGCTGGCATGGCCGCAGTACGCTGGCGCTCAGCGTCACAGATGATCCCAAAATCACCGATCCTCACAGCGCGCTTCTAGCTCCTTGCACGGTGCTGGAGCCGAACGATCCGGCGTCGCTTTCTGCTGATTTCTCTCAGGTCGCGGCTGTGATTCTGGAGCCCATCCAATCCATGAGCGGCGTCCACTCGTTTCACCCAGAATTCTTGCGGCAGCTCGTCGCGAAGGCGCATGCGGCGGGTGCTCTCGTGATTTTCGATGAAATTCAAACCGGGATAGGGCGGCTCGGTGCGTCGTTCGCCTTCCAAAAGTGGGGGATCCAGCCCGACATGGTCACTTCGGCCAAGGGCCTCGCGAGCGGCGTTCCGATGGGCGCGACGCTCATGACCGAAGCGGTCGCGAGTGAACTCTCGCCAGGTGCGCTCGGGTCGACTTTCGGCGGGGGGCCGCTCGCTTGCGCGGCGCTTTTGGCGACACTTCAGGTCATGTCCGAGGAGGGGCTTCCGCAGAAAGCAATCGAAGCTGAGGCGCTGCTTCGGCGCGAGCTTCGATGCGCTGTGCGTGGAGAGGGGCTGCTGCTGGGGCTGGAAGTCGGTCCGCGCTCGGCCGAAATCGCCGACCAGCTTTTCGATCTCGGCTACCTCGTCGGGAAATCGAGCGAACCTGGCGTGCTTCGCCTCATGCCGCCACTCAACGTACAGCCCCAACATCTTGGCGAATTTGCAAAGGACCTCAATTCTCTTCTATGAACCACGTCATCGGAATCCATGATCTCGGCCCGAGCGGGGTCCGGCAAGTGCTGGACCAAGCCGCAGACTGGAAAGCGCAATCGCCGGGCGAGCACCTGAAAGGCGCTGTGCTGGGCATGGTTTTCTTTAACCCGAGCCTCCGGACCCGCACCAGCTTCGAACTTGCCATGCTGCGCGGCGGCGGCCATGCGATCGTGCTCGAGGTCGGCGCGGGCACCTGGAAGCTGGAGAGCCGAGAGGGCGTGATCATGGACGGCGACAAAACGGAGCATCTGAAGGAAGCGATCCCGGTGCTCTGCCGCTATGTGGACCTTCTCGCGGTCCGGTCATTTAGCGACGGCACCGATGAGGACCTTGACCATACTGAGCCGGTGCTCGAGGCCATCCGGCGGTACGCCACGGTGCCAGTCATTAGTATGGAGGGAGCCCGAGAGCACCCCTGCCAGGGTCTGGCCGATCTGCTGACCATGCGCGAGAACTTTGGTGACCTCAAGGGGCTGCCCGTCACGCTCACCTGGGCTCCGCACATCAAGCCGCTGCCCAAGGCGGTGCCCAACAGCTTTCTTCTCAGTGCGATCACTGCAGGATGCCAAGTTCGGCTAGCGCATCCGCCCGGATTCGAACTGCACGAGAGCGTGCTCGCCCAGGCTGCTGCGCTCGCTGCCGAGACTGGAGCGACTCTTAAAACAACCCAGGACCAAGCTGCCGCATTGGCCGGAAGCGCGGTGATCTATCCAAAAGCTTGGGGTCCGACCGTGGCCGGTGCTGAACTCAGTCAAGCGTCCTGGTGCCCGACGATTGCCCACCTCAACGGCATGCGCGCTGACGCCATCCTGATGCACTGCCTGCCGGTGCGCCGCGACCTCGAAGTCAGTTCGGAGCTGCTCGACTCGCCCCATAGCCGCGTGGTGGACGAGGCTGAAAATCGTTTTCATGTTCAGCGCGTGTTGCTCGACCGCGCGTACCATAAGAAGGAGAACTCACTATGACCGGAATGGAAGCCATTCGAACCGCCGCCCCCTACCTCAGCCGATTCCGTGGCCAGGTTTTCGTGATCAAGCTAGGGGGCGAAGTGCTTGAAAACGCTTCGGCGCTGAAAAACGTCCTGGAGCAGATCGCGCTGCTTTGGGCGCTTGGAATTCGGGTGGTGCTCGTCCATGGCGGCGGCACGGCGGTCGATGCGCTCGCCGCACGGTTGGGAATCACGTCAGAAAAAGTGAACGGTCGCCGTATCACCGACGCGGCGAACCTGGATCTGGTGAAGATGACCCTGGGTGGCTCTAGCCGCATCGATCTGATGTCGGCGCTCTCCGCCGTCGGGCTTGCGGCGGTGAGCTTGACCGGACTCGATGGCGGAACGCTGCAAGCCAAGAAACGCCCGCCGGTCGCGATGACCGTCGACGGTCAGGAGAGGCAAGTGGACTTTGGCCATGTAGGCGATCTGGGCGAGGTCAAACCCGAACTCGTTGATCACCTGTTAGCGGGCGGATACCTGCCCGTTCTGGCCCCCATCTCAGCAGATGCAAAGGGGCAGCCGCTCAATACCAACGCTGACACCGTCGCGGCCCACGTCGCCGCCCGCATCAGCGCCGCCAAGTTGATTTTCGTCTTGAAGATGCCCGGACTGCTGAAGGACGCCGGGAACCCGAACTCTGTCGTTCCCATGGTCCCCGCCGAGGAGCTAAACCAATGGATGGAGGGCGATGCAGTGAGCGGCGGCATGCTGCCGAAACTGGCCGCTGCTAAGTTTGCGATCAGTAACGGCGTTTCGCGCGTGCACCTGGTGGGCGGACTGAATACCGATGCACTGCTGACTGAGGTCTTCACCAACGAAGGAAGCGGCACCATGATCGCCGCCTCCGGCGGATAGAAGCCATGAACCCCTGCGAGAGACTGTCCCAGTGGGTCGGTGTGAAGAGCTTCAGCGGCGAAGAGGGCCCCATGGCCGACATTGCCGAGGCGACAATGACCGAGCTAGGCCTACGTCCGCAGCGCCTTGGCCACAACGTCTGGGCGACGGTCGGAGACGGCGCGCATCACCTTCTGCTTATCTCGCACCTAGACACCGTGCGCCCCGGCGACGGTTGGGTGCAAGACCCTTGGTGCGCGGAATGGCACGACGGCAAACTAACTGGACTTGGCGCGAATGACGCCAAGGGCTGCGCGCTCGCCATGCTCCTGGCCACCGCGAGGGCCCGCCCTCAGAATATCCGAGTGACGGTGCTCCTGGTGGCCGAAGAAGAAACGGGCGGCCCGGGCGGAGTGAGCCTCGCGCTTGGTCCGGCCTCGGGCGGCGAGCCATTCACCGCGGCGCTTGTAGGCGAGCCCACCCAGACTGCGCCATGCACCGCGCAGCGAGGCATGATCGGTTTTCGCGTGACATCGCGTGGGACCATGGCCCACGTTGGTCATCCGCACAAGGGAGACAACGCCATCCACCGTGCCGCACGCGACATAACGGCGCTGCAGAGCCTCAAGTTTGTCGCTCACGAAAGGCTCGGGACGCCCATCCCGCAAGTGACCATGATCCAGGGTGGCACGGGCCGAAACCAGATTCCCGACCGATGCGAATGGTACATTGATATTCGCACAACCCCCATGCAAGACCACACCCAGTTGTTCCACCAGATAAGCGGGCTACTGGAAAGCGAGGTGGAACTGCACACCGAGCGCTATCAGCCCTGCGAAACTCCGAACGGGTCGGCCATTGAATGCGCGGCGCTCACTGCTTCACACCACGCCGCGTTTGGGTCGCCCACCGTCAGCGACTGGTGTTTCCTAGGTGATATCCCGGCCGTGAAAGCGGGCCCCGGCGATTCGGTTCGCTCCCACACCGCTAACGAGTATTTGATGGAACACGAGCTGCACGAAGGGATCGCGCTTTATCTGAGGGCCATCGAGGCGTATGAGGCGGAGGTGACGCGTGGGTGAGCGACTTTGGGCCAAAGACGTACCGCTCGATGAAGTGATCCACCGCTTCACGGTGGACGATGATCCCGTGATTGATCTTGAGATCGTGCCCTGGGACACCATCGCGAGCGCGGCCCATGCGCGCATGCTGCACCGCATCGGGGCCATCGGCGAAGAGGAACTCTTGCAGCTTCTGCCCGCGCTCCAAGCGATTTACAACGAATCGCTCGACGGGGCGTTCACCATCCCTACGGAACTGGAAGACGGTCACACCGCCATCGAAGCTCGCCTGATCGAAAGCTGCGGCAATGCGGGCCGGAACATCCATATCGGCCGTTCGCGCAATGACCAAGTGACCACCGCTTTTCGGCTTTATATGAGGGCGGAGTCGCTGGAGATCAGCGGCCAAATCGTTGAGCTCATTCGGGCTTTTCAGCAGCTCGCCGAGCGCTGGCCGAACCAAGAAATGCCCGGCTACACGCACCTGCGCCGCGCCATGCCGAGCAACGTGGCGCAGTGGTGTGCCGCTTGGGTTGAAGGGCTGCTAGAGGAATTGGAAGCGGGTCGCGCCCTGTGGTCGCGGCTCGATCGTTGCCCGCTGGGTGGAGCCGCCGGGTTCGGCGCGTCGCTGCCCATCGACCGGCCGTATACCAGCGATCTACTTGGCTTCAGCCAAGTTCACATCAGCCCGATCGACATCCAAAACAGTCGCGGGCGACACGAAACCGCTGCGACGCAGTGGCTCGCGAGCCTGAGCGGGGTGCTAGAACGATTCTGCTGGGACACGCTGCTCTTTAGCACCGAGGAGTTTGGCTACCTGAAGATCCCGGATGCGTTTACAACCGGCAGCAGCATCATGCCGCACAAGCGCAATCCTGACGTGCTGGAACTCGCGCGCGGTCGTTGCCGTGAAATCC
>JALHPH010000089.1 GCA_022842565.1 Fimbriimonadaceae bacterium | reverse complement strand
ATTCGCAGAGAAGGCTCGGATGAGCTTGCCGAGATCGAGCCGCTTTTCAGTTGCGTCGACACGAGTGACGAGCGAGATAGAGAAGCCGACCTTCAGCGTGATGTCGTTACGCACTGGCTTCGACCGAGCATTTTCGTAGCCAGCTGGCCTCACCACGACATCCACGAACTTGCTCCAGCGCTCGACCACGACGATTTTGGTCTGAGAATAGCTGGCCTCGGCGGAGAGATAGCCGAGGCTGGCCGCGAGATCCGAAGTGAGATATTGAATTTCCTGGGTCTCTTGCACAAACGGTCGGAGCGGGTTCTTGGCATCCTCTGTTGACCCAGGACCGCCCTTTAGCATCGTTACGAGGTCGGCGTATGATGCGGCCGTGATTACGCCCGCGGTTTCACCACCTGGTGTAGCGTTCCGGGCCACCTTGTAGTAACCGCTGGCTAGTTCGTCAGGCAGAGCAAAACCAGCTCCCACTGGGACAATCGCGGCGCTCTTCCAGTCGCTGGCGGTCGCCGCAACGGATGCTAATCCGTACGTAGCCAACAAGAAACACAGTGATATGCGAGGCAACTGACAAAAAACTGAATTAGCCACAGTGAGTTCACTCCAATGATGCGCATTATAGAGATTCCTCGCAATTTTGTCAAGGCAGTGTGAAGTATTTGACAAAATTCTGAAAATCGTGTAATTGAAACTGTATGGCTCTCCAAATCACACCCGTTCAGTCGCATCGTGCTGGTGCTGCTTGGATCAAAAACTCGGCCCGGTCCGCGCCGCCCGATCTCATCGTCCTCCATGAAACCGCCGGCGCGACCGGTTGGTCCAGCTACGAATGGGGCATTTCGAAGGGAACGGGCTACCATTTCATCATCGACCGGCCGTGGCCATCGATCGCTGCCTGGCGCGATGCAAAGTGGGACGGGCACGTTTGGCAAACTGCGCCGCCAGCCAGTAGGACGAACCATGTGGGCAGTACCGTCAAAATTGCTCCCAGCAAACGGAGCATCAATGATCGCGCAATCGGAATCAGTATCGCCAATATGAGCGACGGTTCGGAGCCACGCACGGCCAAACAGCGCGCCGCTTGCTTGGAACTCATCAAGCAGTTAAAACAAGAATTTCCAAGCCTGAAGTACGTGACTACACACTACGACATTCAGATCTGGAACAGACACGACCCGCTCGGTTTTGATCCGAACTACATCACAGGTGAAATCGGTTTGGCTTACCTGCGACCCTCTGAGGAAGAACTCCTCGCAGCCGCCGAAGCGTGGGTAAACGCCAGCAACGGTCGCTACAAAGACGAGCGCAAATTCGGCGTCGCCAAGACCAAGCTATGGATTCAGCACGGTCGCAAGCCGACCAGCCTTTGATTACTTGAGCAAATCGGCAAGTTTGTCCCGAAAGGCTTCTACTTTCGGGGCAACGATGTAGCTGCAGTAGCCGCCATTCATCTTCGCTTGCTCTTCGGGCGTAGCTTTGTTAAACTTTGCGAAGTAATCTTGGTGATATTCCTCGGCGCGATAGAACTTGTCTAGGCTCTCCAGAGTAGTTACGATGGCAGAATCATATAGCTTCTCATTAGCAATCTCGTCCTTGATTGATTGAGCCAGGGTTTTCTCGGCAGGCGTCGAGTAGAAGATCGCGCTGCGATACTGGGTGCCCGTGTCGGGCCCTTGTCGGTTCAGCTGGGTGGGATCGTGCGCTACGAAAAACACACGCAGCAGGTTCGCTCGTGAGATCACGCCCGGATCGAAGTGGACCTGAACCGCCTCGGCGTGGCCGGTCTTGCCAGTCATGACGGCCGTGTAGGTGGGGTCCTTCATCGAGCCACCAGCATAGCCGCTGATCACTTCCTTCACCCCTTTCACCATTTCGAGTTGGGCCTCGACGCACCAAAAACATCCGCCAGCAACGACGAGCGACTCGGTTTTGCCGGTCACCTTGTCAGCGGGTTTGGTCAGTTGACTTGGCATGGCTTTGGGCGGCGCCATGCTGGCGGATGACGGAAGCTCGCACCCTGCCAAAAAAGTCGTCGCTAAGAAAGCAGTGAATAGAACCGTGGATCCAGCCATATCATTCCTTACGCATCGCATAGTCTTTTTGCGGCAAGCTTGTTGAGCGCCATCACGGCGTACCACAATGCCTCATTCACTTCGCGCGGGATGAGCTTCAGCATCTTGGTGGTTTGGCTCTGGTAGCGCTTGAGCTTAGGAAGCGGGCGAGTGACCAGTGCTGCTTGCATGTTGCTGGCCCGGTCGGCCAGTTTTATCAGGTGTGATTCAGCGTCCATCTCAGCGATTTCGGCCAGCAGGATCGAAGACCGCAGGTCCCAGATTTCTTGTTTGGTCAGCCCTGCTGTTTCCTCCTCAGAGGGCTCGCGCCGCGTCACGCTCTGGACCAAGTCCCGCACGCGTTCTCCGAGTTCAGCTTCAATTTCCTCTGCTGAAAGAGTCGTTTCCTCCAGCACATCATGAAGGACGCCAGCCGCCAGCAGGTCGGCATCGGTGACGCCGCCCACGTAGCGTAGGCGGTTCATCACGTCCATCGGGTGACTGATGTAGGGAAGGGCGCTTTCGCCATCTCGCCATTGCCTGGCGTGTGCGCTCGTGGCCATCGCCACGGCTTTTTCAAGCTTTTCGGTGTTCATTTTATTCCAGTTTGGCGCATCCAAGCGAAGTGCAAAAGCGGTGGAAAAGCTATACAAATCTGGTGCAAAAAACGGTGGGCAAAATGTTGCAAAAAAAGTGCACCGAATATTGAACGGGCACCGTCTGTAGCGTCGTGTCTTAAGATGACACCCTAGGTATAGTGCCTGGTCCAGACCCCATGAAGTGCCCCTACTGTGCTACCGAAAGCAGCAAAGTCCTGGAATCGCGCGATGCGCGAGCCGGCGAGGCTGTTCGACGTCGGCGCGAATGTGACGCATGCCAAAGGCGATTCACCACCTTTGAAGAAGTCGAACGACAGAGACTTTATCTGGTGAAGCGGGACGGGACGCGCGAGGAGTTTAGCCGCGAAAAATTGCTGGCGGGCATGGTGCTCGCTTGCCGAAAAAGGCCCGTTTCGCACGGGTGCTTAGTCGAGCATGCCCAGCGGATCGAACGCGATCTCCACGACCGGGGCGAGGCCGAGGTGGCCTCTAGCGAAGTCGGAAAGCGGGTGATGCAGTGTCTTTTGGCGCTGGATGGCGTGGCTTACGTTCGATTCGCCAGTGTCTACGAGCAATTCGAGAGCCCAGAGGAGTTTGCGCAACGAGTGCGCGAACTGGGCTCGCTCATGGTAATGTAGACACAAGGATACTAAAATTCAATAGGAAGCGAAGAAAGCAGGATGAAAATCGCAAGATATTTTACGAAAGAGGGGCATGATGCCCTGACCGGAATCGCCTTCGAGGCAAGGCGCAGTGAGATCCGCAACCCGGATGGCAGCACAGTTTTTCTGATGGAGAACGTGATGGTGCCGAGCGGTTGGTCGCAAGTGGCCACCGACATCCTAGCCCAGAAGTATTTCCGCAAAGCGGGCGTGCCTCAGCCGGATGGCAGCATGGGAGCGGAAACGGACAGCCGCCAGGTGTTTCACCGACTCGCCGGCTGCTGGCGACACTGGGGCGAGCGTTACGGTTACTTTGATTCCGAAGCCGATGCCCAGGCATTTTATGACGAACTGAGCTTCATGCTGGCCAAGCAAATGGCCGCTCCGAACAGCCCTCAGTGGTTTAATACCGGCCTTCACTTTGCTTATGGCATCACCGGCAGCGCTCAGGGGCACTCTTATGTGGACCCCGATACCCACAAGCTGACCAAGAGCAAAAATGCCTATGAGCGGCCGCAACCCCACGCCTGTTTCATCCTCGGCGTAAAGGACGACCTCGTGAACGAGGGCGGCATCATGGACCTCTGGACCCGCGAGGCCCGCATCTTCAAGTACGGCAGCGGGGTAGGTACGAACTTTTCGCAAATCCGCGCCGAGAGCGAGACGCTGAGCGGCGGCGGCAAATCGAGCGGCCTCATGAGCTTTCTGCGCGTGGGCGACCGCAGCGCGGGGGCCATCAAGAGCGGCGGTACTACTCGCCGGGCGGCCAAGATGGTCTGCCTCGATGTGGATCACCCGGATATCGAAGCGTTTGTGAACTGGAAGGTTCGCGAAGAAATGAAGGTGGCGGCGCTCGTGACGGGCTCGGCGCTGAACAACCGCCATGTGAACGCGGTGATCGCGGCGTGCCACAACTTCGTGGGTGGGGAAGCCGGCGATGCCTTCAACCCGCGTAAGAACCCTGCCCTGCGCAATGCGATTGCCGAAGCCAAGCTCGATAGCATTAGCCCGAACTATGTTCAACGGGCTATTCAGCTTGCCGAAAACGGCGTCAAGGGTGTTGAATTCCCGGTCTTCGATACTGGCTATGAGAGCGAGGCTTATGCCACCGTGAGCGGCCAGAACAGCAACAACTCGGTTCGGCTGAGCAACGCGTTCCTGTACGCAGTCGAGAACGACCGCGAGTGGGACCTCACCAATCGAACCGATCGCAAGGTGACCAAGAAACTGCGTGCGCGCGATCTTTGGGATCAGATTTGCGAGGCGGCCTGGCAAAGTGCAGACCCCGGAACGCAGTACGACACGACGATCAACGAGTGGCACACTTGCCCCGAGGATGGCCGGATCAACGCGAGCAATCCGTGCAGCGAATACATGTTCCTGGACGACACCGCTTGTAACCTAGCAAGCATCAACTTGGTGCAGTTCTATGATGCCGAGACCGGGCATTTCGACATCGAGGGCTACAAGCACGCTGTGCGACTCTGGACAATCGTCCTGGAAATCAGCGTGTTGATGGCGCAGTTCCCGAGCAAGGAGATTGCCCAGCTGAGCTACGATTTCCGCACACTCGGCCTTGGCTACGCGAATCTAGGCGCGTTGCTCATGCAAATGGCGGTGCCCTACGACAGCGCGAAGGGCTTTGGCATCGCGGGCGCCCTGACCAGCATCCTAGGTGGCGAAAGCTACGCGACCAGCGCCGAGATGGCCAGCGAGCTCGGAGCCTTCCCGAGCTATAGCCGCAACGCGCAGCACATGCAGCGCGTGATTCGAAATCATCGCCGGGCAGCCTATAACGCCAAGGTCGATCAGTATGAGAGTCTCAGCATTCCGCCGGTCGGCATTGACCCAGACGAGTGCCCGACTGACTTGCTGAAAGCGGCACGTGAGGCGTGGGATCGTGCTGACCGACTCGGCGAGGCGCATGGCTATCGAAACGCACAGGTCACCGTGCTGGCTCCCACCGGCACGATCGGGCTCATCATGGACTGCGATACCACTGGCGTCGAGCCCGACTTCGCGCTCGTGAAGTTCAAGAAGCTTTCCGGCGGCGGCTACTTCAAGATTGTCAACCAGTCCGTCCCGATCGCGCTCCGAAAGCTGGGGTACTCGCCCTCGCAGATCAGTGAAATCATCGCCTACTGCGTGGGCCACAAGTCGCTGATCACCGCGCCGCACGTGAACCACGATTCGCTGCGCGAAAAGGGATTCACTCCTGAGGCGCTCGAGAAGCTTGAGCGGAACTTGGAAAACGCCTTCGAGATCCAATTCGCCTTCAACAAGTGGACGCTGGGCGAGG
Source organism: Fimbriimonadaceae bacterium (assembly GCA_022842565.1). Lineage (GTDB taxonomy): Bacteria > Armatimonadota > Fimbriimonadia > Fimbriimonadales > Fimbriimonadaceae > JAFLBD01. The sequence goes on along the minus strand of JALHPH010000089.1, from coordinate 1,099 downwards.
AGTTCTGCAAGCAAAACCTCGGCTTCACCGAGGACCAGCTCAATGACTGGTCGTTCAGCATGCTCGAGTCGCTTGGCTTCACCAAGCAGCAGATCATGGAGGCCAACGACCACGTGTGTGGCACCATGACCATCGAGGGTGCCCCGCACCTGAGCCCCGAACACTACGACGTGTTCGACTGCGCAAACAAGTGCGGTCGCTCGGGTCAGCGATTCATCAGCTACGAGGGGCACATCCGCATGATGGCGGCCGCCCAGCCGTTCCTCAGCGGTGCGATCAGCAAGACCATCAACCTGCCCTCCGAGGCGACGATCGGCGATATCGAGCACGCTTACATGCTCTCTTGGAAGCTGGGCATCAAGGCGAATGCGCTGTATCGCGACGGAAGCAAGCTGAGCCAACCGCTCAACAGCAGCACCAGTGATGCCGCTGCGGCAATTCTGGAGGCATCGATGGACGGTCAGGCCGAGGAGGAGCGCAGCGAGGTGATGCAAGCGGCGACCAAGTTGGTCTATCGCTACCTGGCCAAGCGGCGCACCATGCCCGCCCGCCGCAAGGGATACACCCAAAAAGCACGCATCGGCGGCCACAAGGTCTACCTGCGAACCGGCGAATATGCGGACGGCACTCTGGGCGAGATCTTCGTGGACATGCACCGCGAGGGTGCGGCTTACCGGTCGCTGATGAACTGCTTCGCGATCGCCGTTTCGCTTGGTTTGCAATATGGCGTGCCGCTTGAGGAGTTCGTCGAGGCGTTTACTTTTACGCGTTTCGAGCCAAACGGGCCGGTAATGGGGCACGACAATATCAAGATGTCAACTTCCGTCATTGACTACATCTTTAGAGAGTTGGCGCTTTCGTACTTGGGTAGAACGGACCTGGTTCAAGTGAAGCCCGAGGACCTGCGAAGCGATACGACGGGCGATCCGGCACAAGCGCCTGACTTCGAAGACGAAGAAGACGGCGGCGAAGTGCAGGGCCGCCTGCCTGGCGCAGCGATCACCGAAGAGTCGAACGGCTATCGCCTGAGTCCGGTGGTGGCAGAATCACCTGTGATCGAACCAGCCCAACCCGCCTTAGTGGCGGCTGCGGCAGTGCG
>JALHPH010000088.1 GCA_022842565.1 Fimbriimonadaceae bacterium | reverse complement strand
GTGGCCAAGTGAACGCCGGCTTCTTGGAGCAATCCAACGTTGACATTGGTAACGAGTTTACGGAGCTGATTGTCACCCAGCGTGGTTTCCAGGCCAATACCCGGGTCATCACGACGGTGGACGAGATGCTGCAAGATCTCATCAATATGAAGCGTTAATAGCGCGCCTCTTTCCTGGATTTGGCCCCCTGCTCGGCATGCGCTGAGCGGGGGGCTTTTCTGCGTTTGCGTTATACTCGTGCGCGTGGCAAAGCGAGTTTTGGTGACCGGATCGGCGCGAGGGATCGGCGCAGAAGTCGCGCGCGGTTTGGCTGCCGACGGTTGGTCGGTGGCGTTGCACTACCGCGCCGAGAAGGATGCAGCCCTTGCTCTGCGAGACGAGCTTGGCGAGCGCTGTGCTGGGGTGTACCAGGCTGATTTGGAGGACCCAGCTGCAGCCCGCGCGCTGTGGGCAGCGTTCGTAGCCGATGGTCCTGCGGACGCTCTGGTCAACAACGCAGGCATCTATTCGCCCCATGGATTCTTGGATCAAACCCCGGAGGGCCTTGACGCCCTTGCCCGGCGAATGTTTGAGATCAACTTCTTTTCACCAATGCGCCTGGCCCATGAGGCAGGCGAGGCTTTTAGAGCCCAGCAGCACGGAAAGGTGCTGAATGTCGCGAGCCGAGTTGGGTTTCGCGGGGAACCGGGCGCGGCGCTCTATGCAGCCAGCAAGGCGGCGCTCATCAACCTCACACGCTCTTTAGCCGTGGAATGGAGCAAGTTGGGAATCCAAGTCTTCGGAATGGCTCCCGGCTGGGTGAATACCGCCATGGCCCGCGAAGGCATGACCGAGCGGGAAGAGACGATCCTGCGCGACATTCCGCTGGGTCGCATGGCGACCCCTCACGACTGCGCGAACGTGGCCAAGTTCCTGCTGAGCGATGATTCGAACTATCTGAGTGGCATCACCATCGATATCAACGGAGCCACCTACTTCCACTAACCCATGGCCCTTCCCCTTATTCTCCTACTGGCCCAGCCCGTCGGATTTTCTGAATCGCGCACAGTACCGTATGCCAGCGGCGCTCGGCTCGTCAGCGTGCGTTTGCCCTCGGCGACTAAGGTCTCGGTCGAGCTCTGGTTCGATTCGCGCGACCTGATGGATCGCCCAGGTGCCAACGGTTGGCGTCACCTTTTGGAGCACCTCACGGCCGCTCAAGCGGCAGGCATGGAAGAGCGGCTCGAGCGGCGTGGCTACCTTTTGAAGGCGACGACGTACGCCACGGCGATGCGGTTCTCATTGGAAGTACCGCGCTCGGATGTCGACATGGCGTTGGGAGTGATGCGGATGATCGTCCAGCCGCTGAAGCTCACCCCGGAGCGCGTCGCACAGGAAAAAAAGATCCTTGAGCACGAATGGGCGACAGCGGGCTCTTCCGAGGACGCTTTGGCTGCGGCGGTGATGACCCTAACCAAGGGTCAGCGAATGGTCCCTGCAGGCAATCTTGATGGGATCAAGGCGATCGATGCACCCCTCATGACCGAGTTCCAACGGCACCAGTTTTCGGCAAAGCGAACGTTGCTATTGCTCATGGGCGATGTCGATCACGCGTTTAGCGAGCTCGTGGCGGGTCCGTTCTTTTCGAACTGGAAATACGGCAATCCGGCGACACCCTTTGCGTTTCCAACTGGTGCTGTAGAGACTCAATCTTCAGCGTTTGGCGGGCGAGCCGTTGCGCTTTCACTGCCTACTGAGAGTTCGACCTCGTTATGGGTTCACCAGTACACAGGTGGTTCGCTGGCCGAACACATTCCTGGGGCGTTCTATCGACAGTCCACGGGTAAGGACGAGGTGGTAATGTCGCTTTGGGCCCCCGGTTCGAGCCTAAAGGACGCGCTCGCGCGTGTGTCGGTTGCGGACTATTTCGGTAGCTGGCCGGGCACCCTCGCTCGGTGGCAGAAACCGACCCAAGAAATGCTCGCCTTCAATGAGGGCCTCCGGCAATCAGGCGGTGCGGGGGTGCCACTTGACCAAATGGTGAAATCGGCCAGCCAAGCCACCGCAGCAGACTTTGAGCAGGCTCTGGCGGCATGGAAGAGTGCACCCACTATAGGCGGTGCGCGATGATCGCAATGGCGCTGCTTGCGGTGGGTGCTAGCGATCTCAGGGTGATCGAAGTCCCGTCCGCGCAGCCCATCTCACGGCTCCAAGTAGCGGTGCGGGCGCCAGCCGACATGACCGATCGCGAGCAAGCCGCCTGGCATGCCTGGCTGGCGAGCATGCGTGATCGAAACACTCGGTACACATTCACCCAAATCGCCGAATACGGCGCGCAGGGCGGCGAGCCTGTCCGGTTCGAACATAGCGACGAACTGATTCTCATCCAGTTGAACGCGCCGCGCGGGGAAGTGGAGCTGATGGGGAGGCTGGCCTACGCCATCCTTGCTCAACCACGGGTTACGCAGGCTCACCTGAGGGCCAGTGCGACCACGGTGTCCACGGCCATGGACTCCGACTTGCAAGCGGCATGGGCGGGATATCGAGGGGATGCGGCGGGACTCTCGCCCGACGATGTGCGGCGACTTTGGCTCCGGGTCGTGCGGCCCGAGAACGTAGTGTTCGCCGTAAACCCGCTCGGGCAACCCGGGGAAGCAACCAAACAGATTCAAGGCGTGTTCGAGAAATGGCCGACCGGAACATCGACTCCACGTAGCAGTCCGCCTCGGTCGTTGCGCTTTGCCGGTCCACAGAAAACTGCCCTGACACAGTGGGGATGGAGCACGACCACGCTGCACCAGTCCGACTCAGCGAGGGTTCTGGCACTGGTTGCTTTGGGCACCGGTAAGGCTTCGAGCGCCCACCGCATTGTGCGCGAAGAGCTCGGGCTGAGCTACCTTCAGTCGCCCTTCTTCTTGGCTGGGCGGGAAGGGTGGCGACCAAGGTTCGTGTTCGGTGGCGCGGCACCGGTGCCGACGGATATCGCGCGAGACGCTCTATTGAAAGACGTGGAGACCTGGACCCCGAGCACTCTGGCGCGCGCGATCTCGCTCGCCGATGCATCACTGCGCTCTGACTACCCACTGTCTCCGTTTATTCTGTGGCCGAGCGGACCGCAGGCCGATTCGGACGCAACTCGGTTGGCTTGGGCCGCCTATGGCGAACTGACCGGTAGCGCGAAGAGCATCGATGAGGTCCTTTTCGGCGTCAATCAAGTCACGGTTGATCAACTGAAAGCAGCCGCGAAGTCACTCCTCGAGACTGCCATCAAGCTCTAGAACCGGCAACTGAAACTCAGGGTGTTTACGGCAGAGCGGTAGGAAATCGCATTGCGGGCATAGGTCCTTTGCGACCGGCTCCATCTGCTCATAGTCGCGATTCAGGATCTCTTGGCCGAGGGCTAAGAGATCCCCTTGAAGATCCGAGGCCTCGGTGTCGCTCAGGCTGGCCGAACCCTTTTGCATGGTCTGAAGTGCCAGGATAGATGCCTTAACGGGGCGATCTGGGTAATGATGCCGCAGAAGTAGCTGATAGCAGTTCATCGCGAGGTCGCTCGCCACATCGTCGTCAGTGATACCCCTGCGTTGCGATTTATAATCGATCACTTCGAGCGTGCCATCGGGCAATTCATCCACGCGGTCCAGTCGGCCCAAGAGCACGAACGGCCCCATGTCCATGCGCAGTTGCTTTTCGATGAGCAAGACCCGCCCTCCGGTGGGCTGCATGATCGCCTGATCCACATAGTTGGCGACGATCTCTTTGCCGATCCCCATGGCCTCTTCCATCTCGGCGCTGCTCCGGTAGCCAGCGTTGACCCAGTTCTCTTCCACCGCCACCACCGCCTGTTCGACCGTTTGGACGCCCTGATCAGCCGAGTCATGGAACCGCTGGAGCACGCGGTGGAGTGTCGTGCCGAAGCTGTAGTAGTGGTGTGACCGCAAGTACCATTTGCCGCGCTCATCCACGTAAGTCCACTTGTAACGGGTAGGACAGGCCAAATATGTGGTGATTTTGCTGGGGCTCAGGGTCGGTTTACGAGGCATGGTTCACGGGGCTCTCGGTGCCATAATACTCAGCATGGCGCACGCTCTCCTCGAAATCCTGGCAGATAGGGTACTGATCTACGACGGAGCAATGGGGACGCAGTTGCAGGGCGCCAACCTGCAGGACAGCGACTTCATTCTGCGCGCCCAGCCGGGACTCCCTGCCAAGGTTAACGCCGCCGCCGAACGCATGGGCGGGCGCGTGTTGGAGGGGTGCAACGAAGCGCTCGTTTTCACTCGGCCCGATGTGGTGGAAGCAATCCACCGGCGCTACTTCGATGCAGGTGCTGATCTCATCGAAACGAACACGTTCGGTGCGACGAGCGTTGTTCTCGCCGAATACGAAATTGCGGAACTGGACTACGAAGTCAGCCTCGCTGCGGCGCAGATTGCTCGCCAGGCGGCCGATGCTTACACCGATAAGTTCGTGGTTGGCGCGCTCGGTCCCGGAACCAAGCTCATCAGCCTTGGCCAAGTCGATTTTACGACGCTCGAGACCACCTATCGCCAGTGCGCCCTAGGGTTGATTGACGGCGGCGCGGACGCCTTGCTGCTCGAAACCCTGCAAGACCTGCTCATGGTCAAAGCAGCGATCGTGGCGTGCAACAACGCCCTCTCCGAGCGAGGGAAGCAACTTCCAATTTTCGTTCAGGTGACCATGGAGCAGACCGGCACAATGCTGCTGGGCTCTGAAATGGGCGCGGCGCTGAACATGCTGGAGTGCTTCGAATCCGTGAAAGCGGTCGGACTGAATTGCGCGACCGGACCCGCCGAGATGGCCCCCCACGTTCGTTTCCTCAGCCAGAACTCGACTCGGCCCATCAGCGTTCTCCCCAACGCGGGGCTGCCGATTATGGAAAAGGGTCAGGCGGTTTACAAGCTTTCTCCAGACGAACTGGCTCAGTGGCACACGCAGTTTGTGGAGGAGTTTGGCGCGGCCATGATCGGGGGCTGCTGCGGAACCACCCCAGCCCACATTGAAGCTGTTTCCAAGAAACTGAGCGGCCACACTCACACCGCCGATGTCGCCTGGCGACGAGTGCGCGGTCTTTTCTCGGGCTTCGATTTCAGCATTCGAAACGACGAACAAGCCGCTGCCGTGCCGCTACGGGGATGCAGCTCGCTCTACCAGTTCCAGCCCTATGAGCAGGACAACAGCTTCCTTATCGTTGGCGAGAAGACCAACGCGAACGGCAGCAAGGCCTTTCGCGAGATGCTCGCCGCCGAGAACTGGGACGGTTTGACCGAGCTCGCTCGCGAACTTGAAGGCGAGGGTTCGCACGTTCTCGATGTCTGCGTCGCTTATGTGGGGCGTGATGAATCGCGCGACATGGCCAAGCTGCTGCACGAATACAATCGTGCGATCACTGTGCCGATCATGATCGACAGCACAGAGGTGCCAGTGATCGAAACAGCGCTGCAATGCCTGGCAGGGAAGCCGATTATCAACTCCATCAACTTCGAGGATGGCGAGGAGCGGACTGAAAAAGTCCTCGCTCTCTGCAAGAAATATGGCGCCGCCATCGTTGCCCTCACCATCGACGAAAAGGGGATGGCGAAATCGGCAGAAGAAAAGGTGGAAATCGCCGAGCGAATTCTGGAGCGCACACGCGCAGCGGGGCTGCCCGACTACGACGTCTTCATCGACTGTCTCACCTTCACGCTCGGCTCGGGCGATGAGGAGTTCCGAGCCAGCGCGATGGCGACCATCGAAGCCATCCAGATTCTGCACGACAAGCACCCGCTCGTCAACTCGATTTTGGGAGTCAGCAACGTTAGTTTTGGACTCAAGCCCGCCGCACGGCAAGTGCTGAACAGCGCGTTTCTTCACTTTGCTCGCGAGGCCGGACTCACCAGCGCGATTGTGCACTTCAGCAAAATCGTGCCGGAAACCAAGATCGACGGCGAGCTTTGGAAGTGCGTGGAAGACTTGATTTACGATCGCCGCGAGTTCGCACCCGCTTAAAGTATCCTTCTGCCTTATGGCGGCAGAACTGATGTTTTGCGGGGCAGCCCGCACGGTGACAGGGAGTAAGCATCTTCTTGAGATTGAGGGCAAGAAGATCCTTGTTGATTGCGGTCTATTCCAGGGTGGGCGCGAGCTTCGCGAGCGCAACTGGGAGCCGTTTCCGTTCGAGCCAACGGAGATCGACGCGGTCGTCGTCACTCACGCGCATACCGACCACATTGGAATGATTCCAGCCTTGGTGCGACAGGGATACAAGGGCCCCATTTACAGCACGAAAGCGACCGCAGGCATCGCCCGCATCAGCCTGCCCGACAGCGCCCGGCTGCAAGAAGAAGAAGCTCGGTATCGCAACAAGCACAAGCTGAGCCGCCACGACCCCGCCCTGCCGCTTTACACCGAGTCTGATGCCTACGCCGCGCTGAAGCTCTTTCGGGATGTTCAGTATTTCGAGCAACAACAGCTGCCAGGCGGGTGCATCTGCAGGTTTGTTCCGGCCGGGCATATCCTGGGTTCGGCAATGGTCGAGCTTTGGTTGCCGACGGGCGAGAAGATCGTCTTTGGGGGAGACCTGGGCAGGTATGACGCGCCAATTCTGAATGATCCGGCTGAGGTCGACTCCGCAGACCTGCTCCTGTTGGAGAGCACCTACGGCGACCGCGAGCACGGCGACGAGGCCCCAATGGTGGTGCTCGAAGAGGTCTAGAATTCGGCCTACCGAGAGGGCAGGGAAGTGCTAGT
>JALHPH010000087.1:2348-6795 GCA_022842565.1 Fimbriimonadaceae bacterium | reverse complement strand
CGAATTTCCGCATTTTATGAGCCCGAATTCCTGCTATCCGTCGGCGCACAATTTGTTTAAGCGCTACTGCGAGCACATGGGAATCAAAGCTGAAGCGCAGGATTAAAGGTCCTTTTCGGCGGTAACAACGATGCCAATGGTCGCGATGATATCGCGGACTCGAAGGCATTCTTCTTGGCTGGCGCAGTGGACCACCGACTGACCCAGATGGTCGATTTCCCAGGCCTCCACGTAAGCCTCTTCGGAATCGCACCCAGTCGCGATCATTAGAATCGTGATGACTTCTTCGTAGGTATTGGTGTCGTTGTTAAAGACGGTGACGATCCATTCTCGATCGAGCCTTGTTGATGAGGATTCATCAACGCGTGGCGCCTCGATGGTCTGCCCCGAATTTAGGATTCGTCCCATTCTTTGCAAACCTCGGTACGCACGCCAATCGTGTTGATAATCTCGGCGACTTGTTGGCATTCGACTTCGGAACCAAAGTGAACACTTGCCTTGCCAAAGTGGTGCGCTTCCCAAGTCTCGATGGCGGCCTCTTCTTCAGTGCAGTGCGTCGCGATGATCAGGATTTGGACCACTGCTTCGTATGGGGTGTGCGTATTGTTGAAAATCAAAGTCATCCATCGGCTTGTGCCGACGGAGAGTTCTTCTTGAATCGGGGTTTCAAGGATTTGACTCATGCGTGCGCTGCTATTGTACTTAGCCGCTTCGGCTGGGGTCAAGCCACGCGCGCACGGTTCGACCCGTATACTGACGTAATACTATGGCCCGCAAGCATGCCTCGCGCGAATCGCGCACTCTCCAAGCCTCCGATCTGAAGCGACTTCCGTGGCGAAGCATTGGCCCAGCCATCATGGGCGGGCGCATCAGCGACCTCTGCTTTAAGCCGGGCGAACCCAAAACCGTCTATGTCGGTTACGCGACGGGCGGGCTATGGGTCACCGAAAACATGGGCACCACTTTCCGACCGCTCTTTGATGACCAAGAGACTTGCAGCATCGGCGCGGTCGTTTGTTGCGGTGAAGAAGGCAAAACTGTTTGGCTTGGAACCGGCGAGGGGAACGGGCGGAACAGCTCCAGTTGGGGCAACGGCGTGTATCGCAGCGATGACGCCGGAAAGACCTGGAAGCACCTGGGGCTGGAGGACAGCCACGACATCCCCCGAATGGCGGTTCACCCCACCAATTCGGATATCTGCTTTGTGGCGGCGCTAGGGCACCTGTGGGGCGAAAATCAGATGCGGGGTCTTTATCGCACCACCGATGGCGGCGCGAGCTGGCAGCAAATGCTGGGCATCGACCCGCGCACCGGATGCTGCGACGTGGCGATCGATCCTAACGACCCCAACACGATTTACGCGGCGATGTATATGCGCCGACGAACCGCTTATAGCTTTGAAAGCGGCGGACCGGAGGGCGGAATCTATAAGTCCACCGACGGCGGCGAGACCTGGCGCAAACTGGCGGGGGGGCTACCCAAGCAAACAGGGCGCATCGGTCTGGACCTTCTTCACAAGAACCCGCAGCACCTGATGGCAGTGGTGGAATCGACCGAAACGGGCGGCAATTCGATCCGGGATGACCGCATGCGCGGCGGCGGAGTCTTCGTGAGCACGGACGGCGGCGAGAATTGGGATCGGCGCAGTATCCGTTCACCGAGGGCGTTTTACTTCTCGAAAATCAAGATGGACCCCAATAACCCTGAGCGGGTTTATCTGCTGGGATGGACGACCGAGATCAGCGACGACGGCGGGCGTACCTTCCGCGAGAGCACCACAAACCTGCTCCACGCTGACCACCACGCCATCTTGATCAACCCCAACGACTCGGACCACATCCTGATCGGGACCGATGGCGGGCTTTCGCAATCCTTCGATAAGGGCAAGACTTGGGATTTTCTGAACACGATGGCGACGGGCCAGTTCTACAACATCGCGCTTGACAACAGCGACCCGTACCGCGTGATGGGCGGCCTGCAGGATAACGGCACTTGGGTCGGGCCGAGCAGCACGGGTTTTGAAGACCCTGAGGACAAGGCTGCGGGCGTCACGCCGACTGGCATCACGAATGCCGATTGGAAAACCGTCTTCTGGGGCGATGGCTTCCATTGCGCTTTTGATCCGGAGGACGCCGACCTGTTCTATGCCGAATGGCAGGGTGGGAATCTCGGCAGCATTAACTTCCGAACGGGCGAAAAGCAATACCTTTCGCCCCAAGCGCGGGAGGGCCAGCCCCGACACCGATTCAATTGGAACTCGCCGTTCTTCCTGAGCACCCATGCGCCCCATGCGCTCTATCTGGGTGGAAACTACATTTTCCGGTTTACGAACAAGGGTCGTGATTGGGAGCGCATCAGCGGCGACCTGACCACCAACGACCCGCTGAAGATGGAGACCGTCGGTTCGAACGCAGAGACCCATTGCACGGTCGTTTCGCTCGCCGAGAGTCCCTTGGTGGAGGGCAGGCTCTGGGCGGGAAGCGATGATGGACTGATCCACCTGCGACCCGAGAGCGGCGCCGAGTGGGTCGACGTGACTCCGGCGGAAGTGGCTGGGGGCTACATCAGCCGACTACACCCGAGCGCTTTCGAAGCCGACCGGGTTTATGCGACGGTTGACCACCACCGCAACGGCGACATGCGCCCCCATATCCTCGTCAGCGATGACTTGGGTCAATCCTGGCGCGATATCACTTCAGACCTACCTAAAGGTCGGTCGGTGCACGTGCTGCGCGAGGACCTCTCGAACCCGGAGGTGCTCTACTGCGGCACGGAGGGCGGGCTCTTTGTCTCGCTGAATCGCGGCGGCGAGTGGGTGAAAATGCATGGAAAGGCGCTCCCGACCGTGCCGATCAATGACATTCAACAGCACCCGCGAGAGACGGACCTGGTCCTGGGCACGCATGGCCGCAGCATTTGGGTGCTGGACGATGCGTCGGTGTTCGGGCAGCTCTCGGCGGAGGTGATGGAAAAGAGCCTGCACCTGTTTACAGTGCGCCCCGCGCGGCCGGAATGGAAACTCCACTACAACGGTATATGGTCGCACAAGGTGTTCCGTGCTCCCAACGCCCCTGCCGGCGTGCGGGTTTGGTATTGGCTTGCCGAAACGCTCGACGATCCGGTGAAAATCGTGTTCGAAGATGCGAACGGAGTGTTGCAAAAGGAGATGAGTGGCAGCAATATTGCGGGGCTCCACCGCGTGACATGGGACCTGAAGCCTGAAGAATGGTTGCAGTGCGCTGATCAGGGTGAGGACCCGTTCATGCCGTTCCACCTGCGGCCCGGGCAGTACAAAGTGAAGCTATCAAGCGGTGAACTCAACGCCGAGGGAATGTTCGAAGTGCTGGCTCGCCGAACCTGAGAGCAGCTAAAAAAAAGTTGCCGGCGCGCTGCTCCGAAGTTCGGTCGTGCTCTCTCATTCACGACCAGGAGAAGAGGGTATGGGTCGGTGCTCCTACTTCTTTGCGCGCGCAACCGGCACTGTTATTGTAGCAGAACTTTTCTGAAACTCAAGGCGGTGTAACGGCCTTTGGGCTGTTAACACATCCTTACAGCGCATCTATTTCTCTTTATGAGCCATTTATACGCCATTATTTTTGAGAATATTCAGCCCAGTTGTTTTTAACCGTAACTGTCTTATGATTTTCCCATTAAGGTCCCGTACTTTTTTGTGAAAATTCTTGCTTGCGCACGCAAATGCCGCGCATAGGGATCAGAACGGAACGAGGGGTGGCTTTCGCCTGTAGAATAGAAGCTAGGTTCTCTATGATCGTCAAATTCGACACACCATTTCAAATCGCCGACAACTTTGAACCGAAGGGCGATCAAGAGCAGGCCATTCAGGGCTTGGTCGAAGGGGTCGAAAACGGCTACCGGTTCCAGACTCTTCTGGGTGCCACCGGTACCGGAAAGACCTTCACGATGGCGAATGTGATCGCCAGGGCCCAGCGCCCCGCGCTCATCATCGCGCACAACAAAACCCTCGCCGCCCAACTTTGCCAGGAGTTCCGGGCCTTCTTCCCAGAGAACTCGGTTCAGTACTTCATCTCGTATTACGACTACTACCAGCCGGAGGCCTATGTGCCGACCTCCGACGTGTACATCGAGAAGGATTCGAGCGTCAACGAAGAAATTGAGCGGCTACGACACGCAGCAACCCAGGCGCTTTTGGAGCGGCGCGACATCGTCGTCATCGCCAGTGTCAGCTGCATCTACGGTCTCGGTTCGCCCGATCTCTACGCCGACAGCGTCGTGACCCTGGAATGCGGGCAGGAGATCGCGATGGACGACGTAATGGACCAGTTGGTCCGCATGCAGTTCACACGCACCGGGCTCGTACTGGATCGCGGCACCTTCAAGGTGAACGGCGATACCCTCGAAATCCAGCCCAAAGACGAGGAAATCGTCACGCGGGTGGAGTTCTTCGGGGACACAGTCGAACGCATTC
>JALHPH010000087.1:946-2338 GCA_022842565.1 Fimbriimonadaceae bacterium | reverse complement strand
GATTGGTGGATCCGCTGACTCGGGATGTGTTCGATGAGCCCCGCAAGGTCTCCATCTTCCCTGCGACCCACTACGTGACTCCATTCGAGCGGATCGACGAAGTGCTGGAGATGATCGCGGCCGAGCGCGACGCACAGTGCAAGCGCTTTCATGAACAGGGCAAGTTGATCGAAGAGCAGCGACTACGCCAGCGAGTGGATTTCGACCTTGAAATGATGCGCGAGGTGGGTTACTGCAACGGCATCGAGAACTACTCGCGTTACTTCGACGGTCGCGAGCCGGGCACCCCGCCCTACACCCTCCTAGACTTCCTTCCCAGCAACGCGCTGGTATTCATCGATGAAAGCCACCAGACTCTGCCACAGATTCGGGCGATGTTCAACGGGGACCGACAACGCAAGTCCGTGCTGGTGGATTACGGGTTCCGGCTTCCGAGCGCGCTCGACAACCGCCCGCTCACCTTCGATGAGTTCTTGCAGCGCGTGCCGCAGGTCGTGTTCGTGAGTGCGACGCCCTCTCAGTTCGAATCGGACCAAGAAAGCCAGCGGGTCCAGCAGATTATTCGCCCGACCTACGTGGTTGACCCCGAGATCGACGTGCGCCCGACAAAGGGCCAGATCGATGACCTAATCAACGAGATTCAGGTGCGCGTGGGCCGCGGCGAACGTACGCTGGTGACTACCCTCACCAAGAAGATGGCCGAGGACCTCACCGCCTATCTGAACGACCTGAACGTGAAGGTGCAATACATCCACTCGAATGTTCACTCCTTGGAGCGGCCTGAAATCCTGCGCGATCTGCGTTTGGGCGTTTACGATGTCGTCGTCGGCGTGAACCTCCTCCGCGAGGGTTTGGACCTTCCGGAAGTCACTCTAGTCGCGATCATGGACGCCGACAAAGAGGGCTTCCTGCGAAGCACGACGTCGCTTATCCAGACCATTGGTCGTGCGGCAAGAAACGCGGGCGGGCGCGTGATTATGTACGGGGACCGCATCACGGATTCCATGAACAACGCGATCCAAGAAACTAATCGGCGTCGCGAGGTCCAGCGCGCACACAACGAGCTACACGGCCTACAGCCCGCGACCGTGCGGAAGGAGGTCCGTGAGACGGTGCGGAGCTACGACGCCGTGTCCGAAGTGGCCGCCCAATACGACAGCGACACTCTGGCTGGGCTGACCGCTGCCGGGCGGGAACTCCGGCTGGAGGAGATTCCGATGCTGGTAGCAGCACTAGAAAAAGAGATGAAGGATCTGGCCAAAGCGATGGAATTCGAGCGGGCCGCCGAGATTCGAGATGAGATACAACGGCTGCGTGGGCTGATCGACAGCAGCGGCGGCGGCAAGCTGGCGGTCGGGAAACGCCGCACGATCCAGCGCGATCGGCGTTAAC
>JALHPH010000087.1:0-936 GCA_022842565.1 Fimbriimonadaceae bacterium | reverse complement strand
AACGTCGGCTACTAAAAAACTGAATGATCTCTCGGGTTGCGGCGTAGCCGCCGGACTTTTGGGTGGGCCAGGTGTGCCCGTGGTCCAAGAGCGTGACGAGCCTGACGGTGCTTTTGCCCCGCTCATAGCTCGTTACAATGATGCGGCCCGTTTGGGAGCTGATTGGCTTAGCGCGATCCATGACGTGCTCCGCCCACCACTTGGTTTCCTCGGTGCCCGGTATGCCTTTGACCAGCGCAACCGAATTGCGGCTGTAGGCGATGACCGGGTCCTGCATGCCGTGAATCTTCAGGACGCAAAAGGGGTGGCGCGGCGGGTCGATCCGGGTTTCCTGTCCTGGCGCACCCACACCCAGGATGCCGCCAACTGTGGCGATGGCTCGGACCCTGGGTTTCCCCGTCGCAGCCAGTCGCGCTGCCATCATCGCCCCGTTCGAGTGGCCGGCTAGGAAGATGCGCCTGGGATCGGCACGGTGCTCACGAATGACTCGGTCGATCAGCTTCCGTAGGAAGTCAAGATCGTCCGTGCCCGGCTTCCCCAGGTCCATGATTTTGGAATTCCAACCCAGTGGTGAGCCGGTGCCTTCGGGGGTCAGGAGCAGGTAGCCCGCGTCGCGAGCCACGGTGCCAAATCCGGTGTAATTGTTCAGCCAGGTCGGATTACCGCCGTAGCCATGAAGCAAAACGATGAGCGGGGGTCGGCTGGATTTGGCGGCTTTGCCGGGGGACACCAGCAACGCGGAACGGCTTCCGACGCGGAGGGTAGTGGCGGGCGACTGGGCGAGCAGCGCCCCAGAAAGAACAGCTGAAATCATCCCTGCTTCGACCAAAGCCGCCAGGCGACAATCATTTTTTCTTGAGGCGTGGTGCGCGCGCGCGAGCTGAAGACGTCGTACTGATTTGCCTCGATCTTGTCCAAGATCATGGCGTAGAGTTC
>JALHPH010000086.1 GCA_022842565.1 Fimbriimonadaceae bacterium | reverse complement strand
ATTTTTCAGCACTCGCTCAGGCCTTTGGGTCGTTCTTCCTAGATCCAAATTATCGCGAAGCAGCGGATATTACGGGAGATGGCGAAGTGGGTCCAGCAGACTTTGCAGTGATTGCAGAAAACTTTGGCGAGTTTGGCGACTAAACACCACCTTCTAGGTTGAAATGGCTTAGGTGAACGGTGCCGTAGGCTTGTGGTTGGTGGGAACTGTGCGCGAGGCCGACTTGTAGGGGGCCGGGGAGGGTGTGCCGCCCGGCCTCCTGCCATTTCTGACCATTTGGTGAAATACTGGCGATGACTTCGTCCCCAGTTCGTTGGAGGCGTAGCCAATAGGGCGGAAGGACGCGAAGAACCGACTGCCCGGCAGTCGTACCTCCGAGTTCTTTGCGGTTTTGCAGCACGATCCCTTTGCCTGCCGTGATACCGATCAAGACGTTCGGTGAACCTGGTTCAAGCGAGGCGCGCGCCATGAGTCCCGCTTTCGCCCAATCGAAGGTCGGTGACACGGAATCCACCCGGACCTGGATTTCGAAATTGCCCTTAACCAGTTGGTGAATAAACCCAAAGGAATCGCCTGTGCCTTCGATATCTTTTCCGCGCGTCGTCAGGGCCCACCGACCGCCCGAAAACGACGCTGCGAAGCGGCCGGCATCGCCCACCGCGCTCGACGACCACCCTTCGGGCAACTTACTTGCTGCGCGCACCTCTAAGGAAACTTCCCTATCCTCGGAGATTCGCTGCCCAGGAAGCTTGGCCACGGTCCGAATCCGCGCCCGGTCTTTCACCATGATCGGAGCGACATACCGCTCGGACCGCGCACCCGGAGCGGTGCCATCCGTCGTAAAGAAAATCTCCGCTCCTTGAGGCGCGCGAATCTCAACCCGAATTAGGTTCAAATGCACCCCATTCGCGACCGAGAACGTCGGACCATCCGTTTGGTTAAATTCCTTGGGAGAGAAGCGCAAGAGGCGACACCCCCGCGCTGGCAAGCTCACCGTGAGCTCCCTCAGAACACCCAAGCCGCGATGCTCCCAAAGGTCTCGTGCATGCCACTCCTTCGGCACCCCGACCTTGGCCAAATCCAACTTCACTGCCGACGCAACATCTTCCCGATTAAAGAGCCCGACGACTCGGTCTCCATTCGCAGCCGTGCCTGCCCAGATCAGGCTGAGCGGATTAGTGGGATCGTGCGACAGTGGCCGGCCCATGAAGCCGGAACGGTGCAACTCCATAAGCGGCCGATTCTGATAGAACTGGAGCGAGTGCCCGATCGTCGTCAGTTGGTCGGCCACGGCGATCGGCGCACCCGCCATCACGCATAGCCCGATCACGCTGCGCCGTTCGTCATCGGTCCCAAACGAGTTCAGCCGGATAAAATCGGGATCGACAAAGAACCGCCCGGGCCGAGCGTACTGCGACCAGTAAATGAGGCCATCGACGGCATTGGCATACGGCGACCAGCCCGGCAACCTCACCCCGCGCCGCGCCCCGCTCCACTTTTCCCAGCCCCCCTCGCTCGCGTCCTCGTTGATGCGGATCATATGCCCAAAGCGGCGCTCTAGAATCCCCTCCTCAAAAAGATGCGGCATCACCAAGCTGAGAACCATGCCGTGCGACTCGCATTCCTCAAACATCCATCGTAAAGCGGTTTCGTAATCCCTTCGCGGACGGTCGGTTCGCCCAACAGGCTCATTCATGTATCGGTCGCGACCATTTTCGAACCAAGAGAGAAAATCGACGCGCAGGTAGCGGATTCCCATGGCAGCGTAATGACGCACGTAACCGCGAACGTAGGCCTCCGCGCCCGGTTTCTGAACATCCACCCAATTGAAAACCCCCACCTTATTGCCATCACGCAATCCGCTCAGTGGGAGTTGCGTGCCCTCAACCAGTCGCCCTTCTTCCGTGGCGCGCGCGATAAGCCAGAGCGGGTTGTTGTACATCCCAAGCTCCATTCCGCGGGATCTCAGGTTCCGCGCCCACCAGGCATAGTCATGCTTCCACTGTGACGAGTGCGAGGTCCGGTAGCCATGAGCGTCATAAACCTCATCGCCCCAGCCATCGATGGCGATCATTCGGTAGCCGTAGGGTTTTAAGTTCTTTTCAACCCAATCAATGTTCGCGCTCCATACCGATTCCGGAATCATCCCGTCGACTCGATACTGGTATTCGTAGGAGCTCCAGCTAAGCGGCGCGGCTACCGAACCCGCCATCGCAGAAGCCAAAAGCGCGGGCATCATGAAGTTCGGGCACCCGCCCGATGCTCGCAGAACCAACCATAGGCCTCCCTCAGCGAGGTCTCAAAATCAAATTCCGCGCGCCAGCCAAGTTCTGTCATCCGCAAGACGTCCATCGTCTTTTCGGGGAATCCGTCCGGGAAATCAGTGTTCCAAATGATCTCGCCCCGATGACCGGTGATACGCTGCATCGTTTCGGCCAGTTCACGAATCGTTATCGAGCGACCGGTGCCCACATTGACATGCCCCGAAACTCTGGGCAAGCTCATCAGGTGCAGGATGCCGCTGGCCAGTAGGTCGCTGGGCAGGAACTCGCGGCGCGGTGTCCCCGTGCCCCAGCATTCCACCGGGCCGTCGGGCAGCGCCTCATGGAACTTCCGCATGAGCGAGGCGAGGACATGTGAACCCTGCGGGTCGAAATTATCGCGTGGACCGTAAACATTGGGCGGCACGACCGAAAAATAGTTGACGCCATGCTGGATGCTGAGCGCGTTGCAAAGCTCCATTCCTGCCAACTTCGCGATGGCGTAGGCCGAATTGGTGGGTTCCAAGGAGCCCGTCAAAAGCGCTGTTTCAGGGATCGGTTGCGGCGTGATTTTTGGGTAGACGCAGCTCGAACTCAGGAAAGCAAAATTCGGGACCCCCGCCCGAAAGGCCCCCATGATCGCGCTTTGTTGGATGGCCAAGTTGGTCGCGATGAAGTCGGCGGGATGGCTCTTGTTGGCCATGATGCCGCCGACCTTAGCCGCCGCCAAAATCACCCAATCCGGTCGTTCGTTCTGCAGAAAGCACCCGACCGTGGTCTCATCTGTCAGGTCAAGCTCTTGGCGGGTCCGAGTCAGCACCTGGTACTCGCCCTTCGCTGCCAAGGCTTTGAGCAACGCCGAACCAACCAAACCCCTATGTCCCGCCAAGAACACCTTAGAACTCACAATTTCACCATTTGGTTAATTCCCTTACAAACCATTCCCGCAGCGAGTACAAGTCCGGAGTTCCCGCCATTTTTGCTAGTTTTCCACATTGCATTGACATCCCATCCGAGCATCAAGTATCGTGGCGCTTGGAAGAGGGTCTAGGCCTAAGTTGGGCTACCCTCGTCAGTTCGACTGGTAAGTATGGACGCCAGTTGGCATTTTTAGGAAGAGGACACAAATCAATGACGCCAAACACATGGCTTAGAAGGGGCCTTACTGCGCTAGCGCTTGCCCCAGCTTCATTCGGATTCGCCCAAACTGTTGATGGGACGCGTGACGCTTCGTACGGTTTCCCCAAGGTCTGGCAGACGGTTCAGACGGGATTTGGGAGCAGTAACCTTGGGAGTATCAGCACAGCGAATGGCTCCGAACTCGTGGCAGGTTACGGAACGATCTCGGGTGGACGCCTCCGGCTGTTCTTTTCCGGCAACCTGGAAACGAACAACAACCGCCTTTGGATTTTCGTCGACTCGATTGCGGGCGGACAAAATCGCCTCCGAGGCGATAACACAGCATTTGCCAGCCTGCTTCGCATGGGAGATAGCGGCGGCGAAAATGGCCTGAGGTTCGACACCGGTTTTGATCCTGACTACGCGTTCAGCATCAACGCGAACACGAGCACTGTATTCCTTGACTTCTCCTCGCTTCCCACGTCCTCGGGAGGCACCGGAGTCTTCATTGGCCAGTCCAGCTTCGGTTCAGGCACGCTCACGGGTGGCTCGAATCTCCTCTTGCAGGCAGAATGCACGATCAACAACAGCAGCACGACCGGCGTAACGGGGACGATGACTCCATCGAACAATCAGATCCCCGACGAAGTGGGCACGGGCATCGAACTGTCTGTTAGTGCTTCGGCATTGGGCATTACGGGCGGCGGCCCCGTAAAGGTGTTTGCCTTCATTACGAACGCGGACGGTTCATTCCTCTCGAACCAGTTTCTGCCGGATGTGGGTGCGAATACTACACCCATTGGCAACTTCGGCGAACCCCGCGGTACGGGCAACATGCCTCGAATCGACTTTAACAGTTCTCCGGGAACGCAGTACTTCTTCGCACACGGCTTGGATAACGGGCGTGTTGCCGTAAGCCGCATCGAATCGACGTCCTCAAACGCACAGGCTATGCGGGTCTTGGAGTACTCATCAGGCACTACGAATCAAGCCTCACCGCTTTCTACATTAGCGCTTGAATCCACAGTTTCACCACGCGTTACTAACAACGGAGCGTCAAACTTGCAGGGCCAAGTTAACCGGTCATTAGACGGGCGGTTCCTGCTGGTTTCGGGATCAAATGTTGCCAGCGGGACAACCATCCCTGGAACGGTGAGCCGTTCTGTCGCGCGAATTGCCTCGAATGCGACCGTTTCCTATGCCACCTCGGCTTCAGCTGGCATCGCAGGTGACAGCCGTGGCGTGGCCTCTTTTGACGGTACCGCGCACTATCTGATTGGAAATGGGTACGCAGCGTTACTGCCCCATGGTCTTGATCAGAGCACAACTACTGTGCTTGCGGCCAACCAGCGTAAAGGAAACATCTTCAACAATCGGCTTTGGACTACAACATCCACTTTGCTCAACCAACTGCCAAATCTCCCAACCGGCACTGCGGCGTCCACTGGGACAAATCCAGTCCCTGCCAATGCGAGCGATTTCGTAGTCGCCGATGCCAGGACCGTCTATGTTCTCTCTGACGTATCAACCGGCGGCATTCAAAAGTTCACCTTTAACGGCACGTCGTGGTCCCTCGCCTATGTGATTTCGCTCGGCGGCTCGAACACCAATGGCGTTGGCCTGACAGCGGTGCGAGATTCTGCGAATGGAAAAACAGTACTCTTTGCTGTTTCTTCGGAAACTGGAAATCGCCTTGTACGCCTCGTAGATGAAGGTTCAGCTGCAGCGTCCAATGCAACTCTAACAGTCTTGGCCACTGCGCCAACTGGAACACAGTTTCGTGGAGTTCGGCTTTCGCACCTGCCGGTCAACACTGCGCCAGTCGCGACCGGCGAGACCTACAGTACGACGGAAGATACGCCGCTCACTATCGCCGCACCAGGCGTGCTGGGCAACGACACCGACGATGGCCAAGTCAGCCCGCTCACTGCTGTGCTCGTCGCTGCCATGCCTGCTGCAGAGGGCACCATCTCCCTCGCAGCCAATGGCGGATTCACCTTCACTCCTGCGCTGGACTTCAGCGGCACGACCAGCTTCACCTATAAGGCGAACGACGGCGCACTCGAATCGAATACTGCTACCGTGACCATCGTGGTCTCGGCGGTGAACGACGATCCTCTTCTGGGGGCCATTGGCAACCAGACTGTCGACGAACTCAGCCCGCTCTCCATCGTCCTCACCTCGAGTGACATCGATGGTGGCGCGCCGGTCTACAGCATGAGCGGTGAACCCGCAGGAGCAACCCTTAGCGGTAACACCTTCAGCTGGACTCCAACCGAGGCACAAGGCCCCGGCACCTACTCGGTCACCTTCGAAGTCTCCGACGGAAACGGCGGTACCGACACCGAGACCATCACCATCACGGTGAACGAGGTCAACGTCGCTCCGGTCCTCGATGCCATCGGCAACCAGACCATCGACGAACTCGCCGTATGGACCCTTGATGCCAACGCCAACGACAGCGATGACCCAGCCCAAACGCTGACCTACTCGCTGACCGGGCAACCGGCTGGCATGACCATCGACGGTGTGACCGGCGTCATTAGCTGGACTCCTACCGAGGCCCAAGGCCCCGGTAGCTACACCTTTGACGTGAAGGTGAGCGACGGCACCGCCGACGACACCGAGACCATCACGGTCACGGTAAACGAGGTCAACAGTGACCCAGTCCTGGCTGCCATTGGCGACCAGTCGGTTGATGAGCTCGTTAATCTCTCGCTCACCCTCAGCGGTAGCGACTCCGACGACCCAGCCCAGACCCTGACCTACTCGGCAACCGGTCTGCCTGCAGGTGCAACCCTCACCGGAAACACCTTCAGCTGGACCCCAACCGAGGCACAAGGCCCCGGCACCTACTCGGTCACCTTCGAAGTCTCCGACGGCACTGCCACGGATACCGAGACCATCACCATCACGGTGAACGAGGTCAACAGCGATCCGGTCCTGGCTGCCATTGGCGACCAGTCGGTCGATGAGCTCGTTAATCTCTCGCTCACCCTCAGTGGTAGCGACTCCGACGACCCAGCCCAGACCCTGACCTACTCGGCAACCGGCCTGCCTCTGGGTGCAACCCTCACGGGTAACACCTTCAGCTGGACTCCAACCGAGGCACAAGGACCTGGCACCTACTCGGTGACCTTCGAAGTCTCTGACGGTACGTCTTCGGATACCGAGACCATCACCATCACGGTGAACGAGGTCAACGTGGCACCATCCCTGACGCCAACAGCTGATCAGACGGTCGATGAGCTGACGCTCCTCACCTTCACCGCATCGGCGACCGACACGGACCTGCCGGCCCAGACGCTGACCTTCTCGTTGGTCGGTGCCCCTGCTGGGGCGTCCATCGACCCGGTCACCGGCGTGTTCACTTGGACTCCAAGTGAGGCACAAGGACCAGGTAGCTTCACGTTCAACATCAAGG
>JALHPH010000085.1 GCA_022842565.1 Fimbriimonadaceae bacterium | reverse complement strand
CATTCCGCCTTGGCTCTCGGCATAAATGATATTGGGGTCGCTGGCGTCGACTCGGCATACAAAACCGTCGCCTCCGTTCAGCGAGAGCCAGTTTTCGTTCACTGGGCCGCCATTGCGGGTCATGCTGGGGCCGCCCCATGAGCCGTTGTCTTGCAGGCCGCCGAACACCCAATACGGCGCGCGGTTGTCCACCGTCACGTGATAGAACTGGCCAAGCGGCAAGTTGTTTTCGTGCTCCCAGGTTCGGGTTCGGTCGTAGCTAACGTACCAGCCGCCGTCGGTTCCCACAAGCAGGTGCCGAGGGTCGTTAGGGTTCACCCAAATCGCGTGTTGGTCGGAGTGGACGCGCTCGCCAGCATCGGCGGTGAAGGTCTTGCCGCCGTCTTGCGATCGGTGGAAGCTGATGCCCGCCAGATACAGGTTTTGGTCGTTTTGCGGATCAATTTTGATTTTGCTGAAGTACATCGGGCGCGGGTTGATGGAGTTCAGCCGTCGCCAAGAGTTGCCGCCGTCATCGGATCGGTAAACGCCACCGTATTGGTGTCCGTTGTCGCCCTGCATATCTTGCACATTGGCTTGTTGGCCGCCGAGCATGGCGGTGTAAAACCTGGCCGACTGGGCGGTGGGCGCCTGGGTTTTCAGTTCAACTTCTTGGGTCTTGTCTTCGCGTCGATAAGTGAGCTTCAGCGTGGCTCCAAGTTCTTTCTCGCTGAGGATGCTGGTCACGTCAGCCGCTAATGGGGCGGATTTACCCTCGAAGACGGTGATGATGTCGCCAACTGTGATGCCAGCCTTTGCAGCCAGGCTCTCGGCTTGGACCTGCGTGACTCGAAGGCCGCCGCTCACTTCTTCCACGCGCAAGCCGAGGGTGCCGCGTAGCGAAATCATCATGCTCGTCGCGCTGGGGTTGGGTCGCATCGAGACCTTTATGACCTGCGACTTGCCATCGCGCATCACCTCGAAATCGATGGGCATGTTGCTTCGCATATCGCGAATCGTGTCGAAATACTGCCGAAGGGTCCGGGTTGGCTTGCCATCCACATTGCGCAAAATGTCTCCGACCTTGATGCCAGCCGTCGCTGCTGCGCCGTTGGGTGTCAATGCCGTGAATTCAATTCCATTGGCGACATCTTTGCCCTCGAATCCGACGGTGCCACGTGGTGGTCGGGCACCCTTGCCAACATCTTCAGAATCGACGACCGCAACCAGCACTTTGGGGTCCTTCAACCACATGTCCAGGCCGATGCGGCCCATTTTGCCTGTCGGGAGTCCCTTTCCAATTCGTGACCAGGATTGGCCGCCGTTCGTCGTTTTCCACAGGCCGCTGCCGGTGCCCCACTTGATGATGGGGTCGTAGCCGTCGTAACCATCGGGGAGTGCGGGGGTGCCTTCCATCGCGTCGTACTCGTTGCGGCGACGCTCCCAGGTGGCAATGACGATCTCGTCAGGGTTCTTTGGGTTCATTACCGCGTCGATGACGCCGGTATTGGAGTTCACAAAGTGCACGCGCGACCAGGATTTGCCGCCGTCTATGGTTTTGTAGAGCCCTCTCTCCTGGTTGGGTCCCCAGAGGCGGCCGAGTGCGCCGACATAAACCACGTCGGGGTTCTTGGGGTGGATCAGAATTTTGCCGATCTGGAAGCTGTCTTTCAGGCCCATGTGCGCCCAGGTGTCGCCGCCGTCCGTGCTCTTGTAAACGCCGTTTCCGTAGCTGACGCTGTTACGTGGGTTCGATTCGCCGGTGCCAACCCAAATGACATTGGGATTGCTCGGCGAGACTTCCACATCACCGACGGACGAAACAGCCTGATCTTGGAAGATCGGCTCGAAAGTCACGCCGTTATTTCGAGTGCGGATGACTCCGGCCGTGGCCATGCCCACATAGTAGTTGCTGGAATCTTGGGGGTTGACCGCGATGCTGGTGACGCGACCGCCCATTCCAGCCGGACCAATGGAGCGCCATTCGAACGCTTTGACCCACGCCGCCGGAAAATTCACGGCGTCGGATTCGGATTGGGCGAGAACAGGAACTGGAACGAGCGCAACAAGCGCTAAGAAATTTAGAGAACCAATACGAGCCATAGCAGTTAGCAATAAGCATGGCCCAAAAAGCCATGCCACTTTAAGGGCACACGGCTCGAGGTTCGCAAAAAGTTCCGGAATAATTTACTTGCGCGCGCAATTAAAGTATGTGCCGACTACGTATAATGGCTGTATGTCCACTGTGAACACTCTCTTGAACGTGCGCGAAGCCGCCGAAGCCCGGAAGTCGATCCGCAAATACTCTGATGCGGTGATCCCGGAGTCTGACCTGCGCGAAATTCTTCGCATTGCGGGCTTGGCCCCTTCTCCCTGGAACATTCAGCCCTGGCGCGTGATCGTTGTCCGCGACCACGATGAGAAGCAGAAGCTGATGGGCGCTGCCTATGGCCAGCCCCAGGTGGGTGCCGCAAGCGCCGTTTTTGTGATCTATTCGGACATGAAGGAAGCGCTCGCTACGGCAGATGAGTTCATTCACCCCGGCTATCCGGAGGATCAGCGTCCGAAAGTGAAGCAATCGATCCTGGATAACTTTGCCAAGATGGGCGACGAGGCCACCGAGCGTTGGGGCTACGCGGAATCCAACATCTTTTTGGGTTTCCTGCTGCTCGCGGCTCAGTCGATGGGTTACTCGACATCGGCGATGCTAGGATTTGATCCTGAGCAAGTGCGCGCGCTCTACAATCTGCCGGCAAACGCGACCTTCCCAGCGCTGGTTGCCGTGGGTGTGGGCGCCGAAGAGGGCTTCCCGCATCACCGCCACGCTGTGGACCGCTTCGTCAAGTTCATTTGAACTGGGAGGAGATGATTCCCCTCCTTTTTTCGTTTTAACAGGTAGAAATGAATCATTGGGTCAAACACGGATTGGGTGTGCTGATTGGGGGTGCAGGCGGATACGCCTATCACCTTTTCATGAAATCGTGCTCCACGTGAATGAGCGCGCAGTCGCCAGTGGGTCCACTGGTTATGGGCATGGTTCTGGGGTTGGTGGTGACGCTGAACTCGGCTGGTAAGTAGCTTTTTAGCTAACTGGTACAATGAAATGTGTGTGATTTAGCCTTTTCGGTATACGTTCACACGCCGTTTTGCCCCTCGAAATGTGGCTATTGTGACTTCAATAGCTACGCCATGAGCGGCGACATTGTCGAGCGAACGGCGCGCGCGCAAGTCCAAGAAATCCTTCGATCACCCTTTGCCGGACGCCCCGCCAAAACGATTTTCTTTGGCGGCGGCACCCCTACTTTCTATTCCTCCGACCAGCTCACAGCCATCCTGAATGCGGTGCGGGCTGTGCATCCGCCCGTGGACTGGTGCGAGATTACGACCGAGGCGAATCCGGGCACCGTCGACGCCGAGAAGTTCGAAGCGCTGCGAGCGGCGGGGTTCAATCGGATCTCACTCGGTGCGCAGAGCTTTGTGCCTGAGGACCTGATTCGGCTGGGCCGGGTACATGGTTCGCAGGAAGTCGGGCGAGCGGTGGCGGCTGCTCGCCGAGCCGGTTTCGAGAACATCAATCTCGACTTGATGTTTGGATTGCCTGGGCAGCGCGAGAAGGCATGGCAGCAGAATGTGGGTTTGGCGCTGGAGCTGAAGCCAGAGCACCTTTCGCTTTACTGCCTCACCATCGAACCGAATACCCGCTTCTATAAGCTGAACCTGCGCGGCATGCTGGACCTTCCACAAGACGACGTCCAGGTGGAAATGTACAATTTTGCCCACTCAAAAATGGTCGAAAGTGGATATCAGCACTATGAGATCAGCAATTTCTGCTTGCCTGGTCGCGAGTGCCAGCACAACCTTGCCTACTGGCGTAGCCAGGAATACGCGGGCTATGGTCCGGGCGCGGTCGGCACTGTTGACCGTCACCGAACGACGGTTCAGAAGCATCCGTTGCGGTATTGCGAGGCGGTCGAAAACGCCGCACCGTTTGCGGCTCCTGATGGGATATGGTGCGAAAAAGAGCAACTTACGAGCGAAAACCTTTACTTAGAGAGGGTCATGATGGGCCTGCGCCTGAGCGAGGGGCTGCCGATGGGCGGGCTCGCCACGCCAGAGAAGATCCTGGGTCGACTCGAGAGCCGGTCATGGATCCGCCGAGACGATGACCGCCTCTATCTGACCGACGCTGGGAGGCACTTCTGCTCAGAGGTCGCGCTCGAATTGGTGAGCGATTCCGAAGCGCGCGCCACATTAAGGTGACTTTTGAAGGCAAAAAGGTCTACACTAACGGTGCGACAACCCTATGCGAAGACGAAAATTCCTGCCGCCTAAGAAGAAAGAGAATTCTGATAAGGAAGAAGGCATTGAGCTAGAAGGCACGGTCATTGAAAACCTGCCCAATGCCAAATTCAAAGTAAAGCTCGATGAAGGTGATATCGAGTTGCTATGCCACATCAGTGGAAAGATGCGCATGCACTACATCCGAATCCTTCCGGGCGACCGTGTCAAGATCGAGGTCTCACCCTACGATATGACTCTCGGACGCATCACCTACCGCCTGCGAAGCTAACCCGAGCTTAACAATAAACAGCCGCTTCACCGCTGCCCAGGTAAAACTGGTGGTATGAAGCGGCTGATTTGTTTAAGTGGCTTTGCGCTTTGTCTTTCGACTCTTTCGCAAGCCTTCACGCTCACCCTATTTCACGTGAACGACACCCACTCAAGGGTGGAGCCCGCCATGGTCAGCGGCAAGCCCTTTGGCGGGATGGCGCGGCTAAGCACGCTCGCCCAGAACGTTCGAAAGTCTGAGCCGAATGTGCTCTTTTTACATGCCGGAGATGCATTCCAAGGGACTCTCTACTACAACGTTTACAAGGGAACCGCCGATGGGTTGCTTCTGTCGATGCTAGGCATCGACGCCATGGCGCTCGGCAATCACGAATTTGACGACGGGCCAGAGGGCCTGATGCCCTTCACTCGGCAAGTCGGTTTTCCAATTTTGTGCGCGAATATCGACTTCACCGGCGAGCCAGGTCTCGATCAGCGCGTGGAGCCGTGGCGAATCATCAAGGTGGGGCGTGAGCGGATCGGTGTGATTGGCGTGATGACGCCTGATCTCCCGTTCATCGCTAGCATGGGTCCCAACCTAAAAATGACTGATCTGGATGCAGCGGTGCGTGATTCCATCGCCGCGATCAAGAAAGAAAAGGTGAACAAGATCATCCTGCTCAGCCACGTGGGTTTCGAGCTGGATCAGGAGCTTGCCGCCCGACATCCGGAGCTGGATATCATCGTCGGCGGGCACTCGCACTCGTTCCTCGGCAAAATCGATCTGCCGGGCTTCCCGCCGCCGATGGGCCCCTATCCGGTGAAGATCGGCAAAACCTATGTGGTGCAGGCTTGGGAGTGGGCCAAGGTCGCGGGGCTTTTCCAAGTTGAGTTCGATCGGAAGGGGCAGATCAGCCGGGTTCGCAAAGCGCAGACCATCCCGGTGGATGAGTCGATCAAGCCCGATCCCAAAGTCGAAGCCGTCGTTCTGGCCCTGCAGAAGCCGATCCTTGCCCTTCAAAACCAGCCGGTTGGCAACACCACTGCGGGAATCACGCGGGACGGCGTGGAGAAGCCGATGGGCAACCTGATTGCTGATGCCCAACTCGCCGCGACTCAGCTGCAAAAGACCGTGATCGCGCTGATGAATCCCGGTGGAATTCGCGCCAGCATTGAGCCCGGCCCGATTACTTACGGTGAAGTGATCTCGGTCCAGCCGTTCAACAACACGCTCGTGGTCGTAGAGCTGACTGGGGCCGAGCTCCTCCGCACGCTCGAGATCGGAGCCGAAGCCAACCGGCTGCTGCAGGTTAGTCGCGGCTTTGCTTACGAGGTCGATTTGACCAAGCCGGCGGGTTCGCGAGTGACTCGGGCGACGCTGGGAGGCACGCCCATCAGCCCCACGGCCACCTATCGAGTAGTGGTGAATAGCTTCCTGAGCAAAGGGGGCGATAACTTCACCCCCTTACGAGACGCGAAAGGCTTCCGGCTAGACACCGGTAACCTAGACGTCGATGCGCTCATCGCGCTCATCAAGGCGAATCCAGATGTCGCAGTCAGCCTTGAGGGTCGCCTGAAGGTGAAATCCTAAAGGATCTGGACGAATTCCAGCAAAATGCCATCGGGGTCCTTGGCGAAGCAGTATCGCACGCCGAGGGCCCCGTTGTTGGTTGGCGCGATGTGACGCTCGATTCCAAGCGAATCCAACTCATCCCAGGCCGCATCGCAATCATCGGTGGCAAAGGCGAGGTGTCGAATGCCTTGATATTGCAGGCTTGGGAGCAAGTCCATTTCGGGTTCGGTCAATGGCTTGAACGATTGCGATTCGAACAGCTCAAGCTCGAAGTCACCTAACCGGATATAGGCGATTTTCAGGCCAAGGTCGGGCAGGTGGTCTTGTGAGCGGAGTTTGAATCCAAACTTCTCTTGGTACCAACGCATTGAAAAGTCAAGATCTCGCACGACGAGGCCCACGTGGTGAGCCGACTTCAGATTCCTCATGCTGTCAAGTTTACTTGCGGCAGGTGGGTACCATCCCGGAAATGCTAAGACCCATCCGCGTCGAGATTTTGGGCGACCCGAGTACTGCACCCACTTATGCCACTGAGGGTGCGGCAGGGGTCGATCTGCGCTCGACGGAGCCAGTTGAGCTGGCACCTATGGAGCGCAAAGCGGTGGGCACCGGCTTGCGATTGGCAATCCCTGAGGGGTTTGAGGGCCAGGTACGCCCTCGTTCGGGGTTGGCGCTGCGCCTTGGGCTCAGCATGGTCAACACACCAGGCACCATCGACTGCGACTACCGAGGAGAAATCAGGGTAATTCTGATCAAT
>JALHPH010000084.1:4131-6932 GCA_022842565.1 Fimbriimonadaceae bacterium | reverse complement strand
AAATTGGCTCGCCGAGGTCTCTGTGACATTTGTTTGCAACAACTGCCCCAGCCGCACCGTGAAGCTGGCCCAGATGCCAAAACCAGAAATCCGAAAGGAGGAAATGGACGACCTTCCGGACACTGAGGAAGAAGAAGAAGATCTGGACGATCTTTAAGCGGCGCGTGAACGGCGAAGAGCCACGCTGATGTGGCGGGGAGTCTGATGGATTCCCAGGTCTTCTGAGCAGCAGCGCTGGAAGTCTCGGGGGCCAAACCAGGCATTATCCGAGAGCACCAGATGGGCATGCAGCTCATCGTCCTGCCACCAAACACTCGCGTCCAAAACACCCACGAAGTTCATGAAAAAGGACTCAGTGAGTTTGGGATCAATCTGTTTGGGCATACAGGTGAGCGAAGCCATGAATGGACTATCGGCTCACTCTTCCCGTTTCTCTAGGGCTTTCAGCCAGGCAACTTGACTGGAATTGTCAAAATCAGCCGCGATTTCGGGGTACGGCGTTTGAATCGCCCGCACCCTCTCTCCCAATGCTTTGCTGATGAGTTCTTCGAATTCTGCGATGCTCGTGGAACCCGGAATCAGCTTGACTTTGATCATCGCAAAGAGCGTGCCAACGCCCACCACTTGCGCTAGTTTCAGCGGACTTTTTCGCGCCTGATACATCTTCTCGACCTTCGGAAGCGCCCGATTCAGCTTCGAGCGCTGCATCAAAAAAAGGTTGCCGCCCGTAAACTCGCCGTCTTTGAGTTGGAGCGCCGTACGGGGGACGCCCGGGTAGGCGCAGGTGGTCGCGGCAAGGTCCGCGATACTGTAGTTGATGGCGGCGGTCATGTCGCACCGCCCAACAAAGTCCTCGACCGCTTCGCGGGTGAGAAACGGCAAGTCGGCGCCCGCCATGAGCACGCGGTCATGTCTCGCCGCAGCCAGTCCTCCTTGGAAAGACTCAAAGAAGCTCGCTCCCCCGGGCACGCTTCGCGCGCCCTCCGCCTCTGCGCCCACCACCACCACTTCGTCTCCCACTCCCTGCAGCGCCTGTACGACTGAATCCAGCATGGAAACGCCCCGGAATGTCACTTCATGGCGGGCCCGAATGCCGTATGCCGCTTGCATCTCGGCAGGTGCCTCGCCACCGGCTAGGATCACGCAACTGATCATTTCATTACCTCGATCGCAAGGCTCTCGGCCCGAGTAAGGGTCCGGCAGACTCGCGCGTGGAGCACTAGCTCCGATGGTAATGCCCGCAGGGCCCTTTCAGCCAATTCGTGAGTCGCAAACTCGCCAAACACCGCCGAGCCGCTGCCGGTCAACATTGCCCCGCTCGCTCCCAAAACTTGCATCCGCTCCGCCAATTCCCCGCACTCACAGGGTGCCACCCGCTCGAAGTCGTTATACAACTCGCCACCCTCCGGAAACTCGCGCCAGGGGTAATCCAGGCCGTCCAGGGCCGCGAAAGCCGGCCCGGTCGGCACCGTCACCGGCGGTTGCACCACGAGCAGGGCCTGGCTTGGCGGGTCAGGGAGAGGCGTCAGTTTCTCGCCATATCCCTCGGCACGGGCGCGGCCGCCCACCATGAAAAACGGCACATCCGCCCCGACCGCCTGTGCCACGTCATTCCAAAAAGGAGCCTTTGGTTGGCCAATAAGCCGGGCCAGTCCACGCAGGAGCCCCGCCGCATCGCTCGATCCTCCGCCGAGGCCGCTTTGGTGCGGAATCCGCTTTTCTAGGTGGATGTGCAAGGCTGGGATATCGAAATACTCCCCGGCCAATCGCAGCGCCTTCGTGAGCGTGTTTTCCATGGGGAGATCGGGCCAGTTGCTGGTCAGACGCGTCTCGTCGGCGGGGGCTAGGGTCAATTCTTCGCACCAGTCGATGGCCTGGAAGACCGTGCGAAGCGGGTGCATCCCTCGAGTATCGACGCGCCCAACCGCCAAAAAGGTGTTGATCTTGGCCGGGCACAGAACGCGCAGCGGCCTCAAAGCCGCGTCCGCTCCTCAGCGGGCGGCGGGGGAGGTGGAATGGTCCTTTGAACAAGCGCTTCGAGGTCGACGTCGAGGTTGCCTGCCATTTCCCGCGCGAAATCAAGCTCACGAAGTGAGCGGTCCACATCCTCTAGTTGCGACTTCGCCTGGTGCAGCGCCGCCACAAATTCCTGGTGCTTGCCGGTCTGGTCAGCCGCTCCAAGGCGCAGGGTCAGCAGCCGCGCGCGGAGCACATCCACGGTGGTGACGAAAACTTCAGCCTGAGCCTCGGTTCGTCGCACCGATCGGGTCAGTCGCTCAATATTTTGCCGATACTCGGCGATATTGCGGTCCGCCAGTTGGTAGAGCTCCTGAACTTGTTGGTCTCGCGAAAGTCCAGGCTGCTCGGGGCGCACCATCGGCAGCAGGTGCCCGGGCCGCTCGGTCAGCGCGACTTCCACCATCACCGCATCGGCTTGCCGCAATGACAGGTAAACCGTATTCAGCACTTGCTCCATCAGCGGCAGCAACCGCGAGACTTCACTGTGGTCCGCCCCACGGGATTTCTGCAGGTCGGATCGCAACTGGAGGTAGCGCTCGTTTGCGACCGTGTACAGGTGCAGATAGTGGGGATTCTTGAAGCGCTTACGCATGGCGTCCGCCCGCCCCTTGATGGCCCCCAAAGTGAGTCCGCCGGCCACCAAAACAACTACAGAGAGCAAAGGCGCAAGGGGCCCGAGCCAAAAACCTTGCCTAAAAGCCACCCACGCGAGCGCGATTCCCCCCAACGACCATGCCGCTCCCGCACCCAAAAACATGGCGGTCAGCCAACGCTTTTGATCG
>JALHPH010000084.1:0-4121 GCA_022842565.1 Fimbriimonadaceae bacterium | reverse complement strand
CGATCCGCGAAAACTCATTCATGGGGCGCACTCTAACAGGGATTACTGCGTAAGTCCCAGATTGGGTTGCGCCTGCGGACCAAGGGCTTGCTCCACCTGCCAGGCAAGCTGAAGCAGGGCCTCGTCCTCGGTGACTCGGCCCATGAGCTGCAACCCGACCGGGAGCCCCTCGCTGAGGCCGCAGGGCATCGAAATCGCGGGAAATCCACCCATATTGGCGGGGATGGTGCAGTAGTCCACCAACTTCATGGCCATGGGGTCCTGGCTCAGCCCACCCAATGGGAACGCCACGACAGGGCTGGTGGGGCCGATGATCGCATCGCAACCCTGCAGCACCTCGTCCAAGTGGGCCGCCATCTTGCCGCGCAGTTGTTGCGCGCGTAGGTAGAACGCGTCGTAGTAGCCCGCGCTGAGGACGTAAGTGCCGATCATGATGCGTGCCTTCACTTCGTGCCCGAAAAGCTGTCCGCGGGTCGCGGCGACGGTGCCGACGTGGCCAGTGGCCTCCATGCGCGGTCCGTAGCGAATGCCATCGAACCGGGCCAGATTGCTGCTCGCCTCGGCGGGCGCGATGATGTAATAGGTGGTCACGCCCAGTTCGATTTCAGGCACGGAGACTTCAACAAACTCCACACCAGCAGCGCGGAGCTGGTCCATGGCCCTGTGGACCGCTTCCAAAACGCCTGGCTCGGCCCCTTGGGCGAAGAGTTCCTTGGGCACAGCGATTCGCTTGCCCTTAATGCTCCCCTCTTGTACCCTGCTGGCGTCAATTGAGGGCATTTGCAGCGAAGTGGCGTCGCGGTCGTCATAGCCGCTGATGGCTTGCGCCAGCAGAGCCGCGTCACTCACAGTGTGGGCCATAGGCCCGATTTGATCTAAGCTCGATCCAAAAGCCACCAAGCCATAGCGCGAGACTCGGCCGTAAGTTGGTTTGAAACCGACAATGCCGCACAGCGCAGCGGGCTGACGGATGGAACCGCCGGTATCGCTGCCCAGCGAAACTGGTGCAGTGCGGCCCGCAACCGCGGCTGCGCTTCCGCCGCTCGATCCACCCGGAACGCGAGAGATGTCCCACGGATTTTTCGCCGGAAATGCGCTGGAATTCTCGTTCGAGGCACCCATGGCGAACTCGTCAAGGTTCGTTTTTCCGACTGCCACCAGCCCTGCTTCCTTCAGTTTGGCCATCGAAGTGGCGTCGTAGGGCGGGATGTATCCATCCAGGATCTTGCTGGCGCAGGTGGTGGGCTGCCCCGCCGTCGAAATGTTGTCTTTGATGGCGACCGGCACGCCAGTCAACGGCCCCGCAGTGCCGTTGTCGAGCTTAGCCTGCGCCGCGTCGGCCTGCGAAAGAGTCCATTCCCGGTCGATGTGAAGATAGGCGCCGTAAAGCTCACGGGTGGACTCGGCACGGTCCAAAAATGCGGTGGCCACTTCGCGGGCGGAGACCTTTCGGTCGCGCAGCATGGCGGCTAACTCGGTTGCTGTGTAGTGAATCAAATGCTTGTTAGTCCTCAAGTATGGTCGGGACAATGAAGAGCCCAGCCTTTTGGGCGGGAGCATTGCTGAGGGCTTGGTCGCGGGTGAGGCCAGCGCGGACCACGTCCTCGTCCCAAGCGTTCGTCAATGAGACGGCGTGCGGCTTGGGCTCAAGGCCAGTCACGTCCACCGCACTCAGATCCTCGAAATGCCCCAGCAGCTCGTTAAGCTCCAATTGGTATGCGTCAATCTCGTGGTCTTGCAGCTGCAACCGAGCCAGCTGTGCCACGTGCAGCACTTCTTCGCGAGTGATCCCCATTGCGTTGATTATAGCCGTGCGGCATACTGGGGTTCGATGCCACTGAATTCGGACCGGCCACTTTATCCCGTGGTGACATGGTTGACCGTGGGCATCGCTGTGCTGATGGTCGGCGCGCAGTTTGGTCGGCGCTACCTTCCCCCGCCAGACCGAAACGACGTGGCAACCAACGTGCGGCCCTTTTTGCGCGCGGCCGGAAACCAAGATATCGACTGGCAGCCCTTTGAGCTTGAAAAGCTGGAAGAAGCCCGCCGCGAGCAGCGGCCAATATTTATGGTGATTGGCACCGAGGCCAATACGCTGGCCCGCGAACTCGATCAAGATGCCTTTCGGGATCCTGATCTTTCGGATGCCACACGAGAGTATCTGTGCATCCGCGCCGATTCGATGGTTCGTCCTGACCTGATCCCTTCAATACTGCCCGTTTCGTACGCGCAGGACCACCGTGACGCCAATTTATTATTGTTGGTTTTTGATTCGGGATTAAACCTGGTCGGAAAACTCCACAAACGCAGTGCATCCCACCGAATTCGCGCGAGCGAGGTTTCATATTTTTTGAAGGAGCACGCACGGCAAATCGCATCGAAACCGCTGGTTTGGGAGCTTTCCGACCAGCAACTGCGTGAGCAGGCCATGCTACTCAACCCAACGGAAAGGGTCGCCGCAGACCCGATTCTGCATCAAGAATGGTTGATAAGCACCCTGGACCCGAGCTCGGGAACTTGGCCATCGAGCTATGCGCTGATGGCTTACCCGCAGGCGCTCACCTTCTTAATGCGACGCGGCATGACTGACCGCGTCGATGAACTCGTGGAGCCGTACCTGGAAAGCGGGATGATCGACTGGATCGACGGCGGCTTTTATGTGCGTGCGACGGCAGAAAAATGGTCAGAAGTCGAGTTTGATAAAATCGCCGTGTGTAACGCTGACCTGGCTTTGGTTTTTGCCCAACTTTATTGCAGCACTTCCCGCCCTATTTATCGTCTAATTTCCGAGCAAGCAATTTCGAACTTGGTGAATCGATTTGTTGAGGGACGACTAGTGCATCCGTACCAGGTAGGGACGCGCGGAGTTTATTCCCGCAGCCCTTTGGCAAGCTTGACCCCGCGGCAAATGGGCGAAATATTAAAGCCCGAGGAGCAGGCGATCGCCGTGAATTTATTGAATTTGCGGGTGGAAAACAACCGACAAATGATACCGATGATTCTGGATTCAAGCGACCCGGAGATTCTGAATCGCACCCAGGGAGTGCTGGAAGTCATCCGAAAATCACGTGAAAAAAGGGAGCGACCGATTGGCGGAATTCGAACGCCAGCGGTGGCCACTAACGTTCTATCGCGGCTTCGCGAAGCAGCTCAACTCATCGACACAACCGAATTTAATCAGGATTTAGATGATGTTTTTATCGAGCTTGGCGACCTGGTCGATGAGCAAGGGCGCGTGAAAAGGTCGGTGGACCTCCTTGAATATGAGGCTCCCTCCCTCACCGACCCGGTCGGAATGGCAGATGCTAATTTAACCGATTATCTGCTGACCGGCAGCCCGCTCAGCGCCGAACAAGCCAGAATCTGGATTATCCGCGCCTTAAAAGATTTTCAATACCTTTCCGAACCCACCGTGACCTCGCTTTCCAAACGTCAATGGGGCGATGCACTTGCCAATTACAGCGTGCCCATCGTGGCGGACGGAAATACCATTAGCCCGATCGCCCACACAATGCGCGTGGCCTACGGCGTGATGGCGCACATGCGGCTCAATAAACTGACTGGGGACCCAGATTATAAGGTGATCGAATCGTTTTTGAACGACGCGCTGCTACGGTATGGCTCCGTTGCTAATTCCATCCACCGACGATATTCCGGCTACTTTTTGGCGAGCGAAGTGGCGCTCAGCGACGAGTACTGGGTCGTAGCGGGGCAAAACGCCCCTGCCGCGTCGGCTGAGCTTCGCCGCCAAATGCCCCACGCGCTCATTTTGCCGCACACGCCGCGGGTCGCGGTGAACTCGGAGATCACCGAGAGCGGCATTTACCGGTTCATCAAGGGGCGGCGGCAGGGTCCGCTCGGCCCGCAGCAAATTGCAGCAATTTCTCGCTGAATCCTTCTGCGGAAGCGCGGCGGGATGGCCTATAATAGCCCTTGCTGGAGAGGTCGCATAGTGGTCTAGTGCGCCGCACTCGAAATGCGGTGTGTCGCAAGGCACCGTGGGTTCGAATCCCACCCTCTCCTCCATTTCTCTTGACCAGAGAGCAGTCTACTTGCCGCCCGAACTGCGGGCGGCGACGCCCTTATCAGGGAAGTCTGTGAACAGCCCGTCGACCGCTTTC
>JALHPH010000083.1 GCA_022842565.1 Fimbriimonadaceae bacterium | reverse complement strand
CCATAAGCGATTGATACGAGGGTACCCGGCAGGTCCCCGCCTTTCTCTATGGCCGTTCGCCCCATGTTGGGTTCCCAGAAATCGATTAGTCGCCGAACTCGCCGAAGTTACCGGCCAGAATAGCGAAATCTAGCGGGCCAATCTCTCCGTCGCGGTTCAAATCGGCGGCCTGAACATACCCAGCGTCACCGTCAAAAGTGCCAAACGCCGCGCTCAGCGCCGAAAAATCGGCCGGGCCGATCTCGTTGTCATTGTTCACATCGCCCGCCGTCAGACTGGCATTCAGTCCGCTCGGACCGTTATTGGTGATATTCGCGTTCGTAGCGCGTTTGCGAAGATAGCCCGCGACCGAGAACCGAAGATCGGTTGCACCGCGTCGTGAGGTAACAAACGAGTAACCGCCATCGGCGGCCAAGGGCACCGTCACCGTTTCCAGCAACGTCTCCGTGCCGGGGACCAGTAACTGAACCGTCAGCATACGCCCTGTCGGCACAATCGTCAGGTCTTCAAGCGTCACGATCCCATCCACCCGGCCCGTCTCCCAAGCGCGGTCCCGAATAAACGAAAGAGCAGGCTGGGTGCGCGAGAACAGGGTGCCGTCGCTATAGGAGCCGGCCAGAGAGCCATCGAACTGGAAAATCGCGCTGATCACGCCAACGATCCGCCATTCACCGTTGATGCTCACCAGGGCGGGGCCGCCCGAGTCGCCCGCCGCAGAAGTCCCCTCGCGTGTGGTGGGCTCAGCCGCCGAGCCGATGCTCGACAGTGAATTCTTACTCGGGTCGTTTGGGGCGTCGAAATCGCACAGAAAAACGTTGGCGTACGCCGGATCGACATCGACCACGTTTGAGGCAGAGCGCAGTCGCTGATCATAGAGAGTCACTCCTTGCGTGCCTGTCCCCGATCCGCCAGACCCAACCAGAACCATCTCGGTACCCGCCATCACCGGTACCGTATGCAGCTTCGACGGCGCCACATTGAGCACGCGCTGACCCAATCGCGCAACCAATAGGTCGCTGCCTTGAAGCACCTGGGTCGTGTAACTGGGGTGACGGCTCCAACTAATGACGTTGTAAGTTTGGCCGCCCACGGTGAAGGTCGGCGAACTGCCAACGGGCGGCAAGTTGTGGCCCGCAGTCAATACAAATTTGTCGCCAATCAGCGTTCCAGTGCGGACCGCATCGCCCGTGCCAGAGCCCGTATTGAAAAGCCCAACGCTTGGGTGGGCTGTTGCCGCCAGCAAATAGTGGGCATCAGGGACATCGTCTCGCCGGGTGATGGCAGGTGCAACTGCAGCGGCAAGGATAAGGCAAGGAAAAACAAGTGCTCTCACGCCCAATACTATATGCCATATTGGGCGAAAGTGGATCATGGCGCGCTCGAGAGGACTCGAACCTCCGACCCTCAACTCCGCAAGCTGATGCTCTATCCACTGAGCTACGAGCGCGTGAACAAAATTATACCGAGAAACTGACCAAAAAAATTGCCCTGACCTCGGGGAGGCAGGGCAAAGTCAGGTCTTGTGCTTGTCGTAATGTCTTGGTAAAGGTGATGAAGAGTTCAACCTCTTACATATATCATTCTAACACCAAATTTTGAATATTGCTGACGCTGAACTGTTTTTATGTAAAAAACATGTAAAGATCACGCATATAGGTTCATTTTGAGTCCGAAGGGGTCCCAAAAGGTCTTAGCGGGAACCTGAAGATGCTCCCGGCGAGCAATTCGACGGGCTGACCATAGGCAGATCGCCGCATCCAAAATATCATCGGCACCGGCCTGACTGTGGGGCAACTCAGGCCACTCGCAGCCGTCGCTCAGCAGGATCCGACGCATCGCGAGGCCCTCGAGTGTGTGCTTCGAGGCGCTTAGCGGCGCCCCATTGCGCACCGCAAAGCTCAGCTCGGGATGGCATTCATAAGTCCGCGCTGTCCATTCAGGGTACCGCCGCAAGGCAGCGTCTACTTCCCGAATCCTTGGAAAAAGAAAGTAGCTTTGCTTGGAGATTCCCATGCCAAAAAGCTGCCGCGAAAGGGAATTCGCTTCGTCATAACAGGCACATTCCAGCAGTGGTCGTGGTGGGGCAGCAAATACTGAGCTGCGCCGCGCCCCGAGCCGCGCGCGCGCCTGGACGTCGCACGCACGACGGCCGGCATCATGGAGCCCGATCGGAATGTCGATTGCCAGCACATCCAGCGGACCAAGCTCCCAGATCGCCTCAAAGGTCGGCACGACTGAAAAAGTGCCCTCGCGGCAGACCAGCCATCCGCCATGGCAACCATCGGCCCCAGCGCAGATCATCGCGCGCGGCTGCGTGCCCGCAGGATTTGCGAGAGGTCCATGATGAGCGTTTCCAGCGTGTCGCGCGTGCTGGCGCTGGGCAGTTGCCCTTTCAGCTGCGCGTCGGCGACGGCGGCCCGCTCCATGGCCCGCACGCACTGGGCATAGCTCACGCGTTCGGCTTGCGGCCAAATCTGGCGCAGCGAATACGGCTTCTCCTGACCAATGTGCTTGTCCGGCAGCCGTTGCAAGGTTTTGGCTGAAAGATTCGGTGGTCGCTCACCCTGATCCAGGCAAATCCTGGCCTGCAAGAGCAACCGCAGGTGCCGAGTCAGCAACGGCAAGATGCTGCGATTGGCGGCGTCTTCTGGGCGTTTCGTGCTGTCTAGGAGCAGGTTCATTTCGCGCAGCGCGCTCCCCACATTCCCCTCGCCGGCCGAGCCGATGAGCGCCCAGATCGCGTACTCGCGGTTCGGCGTCACCGCCAATCGCACATCGGCCGCCGAAATCTCGGGCGAATCGCCAACATAGTCCGAGAGCTTCGCAAGCTCGGCCATCGCCTTGCCAAAGTTCTGCCCAACTCGCTCGATCAATGCATCCAGGGCGCCCGGCCCCATCTTTTTGCCGAGCCGCCCGGCCTCTTGGGCCAATGCCTTGCCCAACTCAGGGCCATCGACTTTCGGCACGTAGACCACGCCGCCCGCTGAAGCAGTCCAGGCCATCCAGCCTTTCAAGGCTGTGTCCCATTTTCTGACCCTGTCCTCATCGGGCGCGATCTCTTCATCGGCAATGAGTACCAGACGCCCGGTCTCAGGAATGCCCTTGGCATCGGGCGGAAGCTTCGGGTCGGCGCGCAGCAGGTGCCGCACCATCACGGTGCGCCGCTCGGAAAGGAACGGGACCGTGCTCACTTGCGCCACCCACTCCTCGCGCGAATGCTCGCCGGCAGTCAGGACGGCAAAGTCAAAATCATCCTCCGAAATGCCCGCCGCAGCGCGGAACTCGCCCAGCGCCCGACGCCAAAGCGCCTCTTCACCGCCGAACATCACCACGCGTGCGGCCAGTGCGTTCTGCAGTGGGAAAGTCATGATGCCTTCGATTGTGGCGGAAATGCGGCGGCCAAAAAGTCCTTGGCGCCCTGCTCAATCTCGTCGATACTGGCGCGCTGCGGGCTGTAAAGCGCCTGGTCCAAGAGGCTGGCGAGCGCGCCGCCATTGAGCAATCCGGGCGAAACTTGCTCTAGATACTCGCGCGCCGTCCATTCAAACCGCCGGGGTACACCGCTCGCTTTTTCGATCTTTCGCAGCGCGGTTCCGACAGCCAGCTCGACAGGGGCAAAGGCCGGTTTTACCAGGAGCATGCGGCCCCGGCCGCGCTGAGCGAGCCAGATTCGCCAACCTACCCACGCGGCGGCGATGCCGGCCAGCCCCATCATGATAAAGGTCGCGATTTGAGCGAACACTGGGTCCTGAAGCCGATCCCAGAAGTTACGGGAGTCCGCCCTGCGCTGTCCGCGCCCGGCACCCGGCACCTGTGCCGCGCCTTCGGTTGCATCAAAGCTCACCCAACCCACATCTTCGAAGTAGATTTCGGTCCACATGTGCGCGTGGCGCTGCCGAACCACGTATTTGCCATCGACCATGTCGCGCGGGTCCATCAAGAACCCTGTTGCCACCCGCGCTGAGAGGCCTACCGATCGTGCCATCTGAGCAAGCGCCGTTGCGTACAGGTCGCAATACCCCTGCTGGCTTCGGAACATCACGGTTTCAACAGGGTCCTCGCCAGCAGGCACCGCCGGCGCGTTCAGGTTGTAGGTTATCGTCTGCGTGACTTCCTGCTTCAGCCGCAGTGCCTTGGCGTAATCGCCGTCTACGTTTTCGGTGATGCGACGAGCAAATTCCGCGACTGTCTCCGTCGACTCAAACTCTTGGTATGCGGCGGTGAGTTCGCGCGGGTATTCCATGGGTAGGCGCGACTTGCTTTCTGGCTTTGCGGCCGGAGCCAGAAACCCGACCATCTCCATGCGATCGCCCCCGCGCAGTGGGAAGTCCACTGTGACGGAGCCATCCAGGGCAACATAAGCGCGACTTCGTGGCACGCGAAGCATGATCGGCTCGCCAAGATAGGGGATCGTTGTTGTCCCTCCACCACGGAATTCCGCGCGCAGCCGAATCGTGGTGTTCTCAAAGCTCCCTGGCGTCGCCACGTAGCCGGCATCGCTCACATCGAACATTCGCGTGCCTGTTGGCGATGCAGGCCACCGGGGCGGAGACCAGCTATTCCAGTTGCCGCCTTCAAATGAAGCATAGTGCTTCTGCCGAAGGAGCATCGGCGCGGGGGCTTCGGCAAGCAGCACTTCGGCGTCGTCCGTCGCGCTCAGCGGCCCGCGACCCACTGGGAGCTTGTTGCTGGTGTTCTCCCCTACCTGGTTCTCCGCATTGCGCCGGATCGCGCGCAAAGCGCTGTTATCCACTTGGATATTGCTGGTGACGCCCTGCACCGAATTCTGGATGACCGGTGCGCCCACCGCCGACAGCGCAACCACCGCCAGCGCCGAGCCGAGCGCCCACTCCGGACCGGCAAGAGCGCTCCACTCATAGCGGCGGAGCTGCGGTGCCTCATGGCCATCCTGCTCGGCAAACTTCAGCGAATGCCGCAAGTGCGCTCGTGCGAATAGCACCGCCAGGCTGACCAAGAACAGGAAGAACACGGCCGATGCCGCGCGGAACGTGTCGTAAGCACCCACCAGGCCGAACATCGCGATGCTCGGCACCATCAAGAAGAGCAGGGTCGAATCGCGCCAAGCAAAGAACGCGCTGAGCACGACCATCCACGAGAGAACCGAACTGGTCAGCAGTTCAGGTGGGTAGCCACCCAGCGGCATCAGCATGTTCAGCTGTCTCACAAACGCCACCGCGCAGATACAAGCCGCCGCCATCAGCAGGCCGTCGGTTTGGTTCGTGCGTTCGCCCGCATTGCGATCGGCAAGATAAGAGAACCACAACCCGACCGCCGCCAACAGCGCAAACACGATTCCAGTTGGAATCTGGGCGAGCGCGATACCGGTCGAAACCAGCGCGCTCATACACGCAACGCCAGCCAGCACGAAATCGAGCGGAGACCGTGCGTATGGATTCGGTGTTTTCATGCGCGACTCCTGGGCAACACGTGCACCTGGGCTCCTGACGATTCCAGCAAGCGGACGAAACCGGCGTCGGTCGCGCTTCCGCCCTCGGCGAACGGCCGTTTCCACTCGTTTGCGTCGAGTACAAACACCTCGGCGGGGGTTCCCAGCCTTGTGAGCGCTTGAGAAAGTTGGTCGCTCGCTCGGGTCAAGAAGATGTAAGGACGTCCAATGTGCCGGCCCTCCAGCGCCGATATCTGCCTCGCCATCGTCGGCATCGAACCGGCTTCCACCTGCGCCAGCAGCCTCTGAACGGCGGCCAACCTTGCATCCGGGCTCATTGCTGGGGGTGGCTCGCTCTCCAGGCCAGGAAGCCACACCTCGGCACCGGCCCAAACGAGTCGCTCCGTCAGAAACAGCGCGTACCCGATCACGTCGTCGAGGGCGCTCCCGCTCGAATCGACCACGTCGTCCCCAGCCCCCAGGGGTAGGAGGATCGCCGCACGAATGTCCGAGTCCGTCTCGAACTCCTTCACCATCAGGTTGCCAGTGCGCGCGGTCGAACGCCAGTGTACGTGCCGCAGCGGGTCGCCGCTCACATAAGGCCGCAGATTGCGCACGGCGATGCCGCTGGCTGCGCGCTGGGTGATCGGTCCGCCCTCGGTGCTCCCGCCCGCGCCAAAGGTCAGTTTTGCCTCGAAGGGGATGGGCGCTGGAAGAACCACCACTTGTGTCTCGGGCAAATGATAGGTGGTCTGCGCGCTCGTCAAGCCAAGCGCATCGGTGCTGATCACCTTCACGTCTTCCCACTTGATCACTCCACGCCGCCCGGCCACGAACTGGTACCGCGTGCGAATGGGTCGCCCGAAATCCGGGGCCACCGCCACAGCCGCCCGAGAAAGGGCTTGGCTGTATTTCTTGGGCAGTTGGTCTTGCAGCCGGACCAGAGGGCGCTTCAACCGTTGTTCGCTCGCCACGGCAAGCTCAACTGTCACTGTCTCCCCTTGTTGCACCTCAGTCGGTGCATAGCGCTGAATTCGAAGGCCTCGCACAGCATAGTAAGCCTGCAGCTTGGCCGCGATAATCGTGGCAATCAGCGCCGTCGCCATGAAAAAGAGCGCTGGCGAATTCAGCAACACCGCCACAATGGCGAGGAAAAAGCTCGCCCACGCGAGCGTGGCAGAAGCGGCATTTTGCATGACTTAACGCACAGGGACCGGCGCAGGGACGCGCTCCAGGATTCCGTGAATCAGGCTGGTGCCGTTGGCATCGGCCCCGGTTGCACCACGGATGATGAGCCGGTGACTCAAGACAACCGCCGCCACGGCCTTCACGTCATCGGGCACCACGTAATCGCGCTGAGCGATGGCGGCGTGAGCCTGTGCGGCTTGCTGCAGGTGCAGTGTCGCGCGGGGCGAGGCCCCGAGCGCAGCATGCGAGTGATCGCGCGTGGCCCGCACGAGGTCCACGATGTATTCGCGCACCCGCGCTTCCACGTGCATCGCCCTAATCGCGTTTTGCACCCGCACAATGTCGTCGAG
>JALHPH010000082.1 GCA_022842565.1 Fimbriimonadaceae bacterium | reverse complement strand
GAACACGCCGTCCACGTTTTTTCCCATCCGAAGTTGCTCGCCAAGGAATGCCCACTTCAGCGACTGGGTCGATCCATAGAACCCGCCGGGGCCCTTATAAAGGAAGGCAGCCAGCTGACGGCGCTTCTGGTCCGAAAAGGTCTGGATGAGCATCGCGGGGATCTTGCCGCGGGTCTCTGTCTCCAGGACCACCGGATCAAATCGCTCGATATTCCAACCTTGGCCCGAGAAGCAAACGCGTGGGTCGTGGAAGCTGTCCTTGGACCGGCTCGCGATCACGACCGCATCAAACCGGTCATCACCGATTTCAAACACGCGTGGCACGATCCCGAACGGCTTGAGCAGATCGTAGCTGGATTTGCCCATTCGGTAGGACATTCCCTCTTCGGACCCTCGCGTGTACTGCACACCCATCACCTTTTTCGGAGTCAGATCAATGACTTGTTGCTCGGTCATGGTGACCGTGGCTGGCTTGGGCGCGAGGTGAATGACCGCACCCATCGCCATGACCAAAATGGCCGCCGAGAAAATTCGTGTGTTTAGTCTTTCCAACCTAGTAACCTCGCGAACTTGAACAAGATGAAGAAGCAGACAAGGAGCGTGATGTATCCGCTGTAGTCGTGGAACTGGTGGCCCGCATCTGCGCCGTAGGTCTCTCCGACCACGCCGATCAGCGCGATGCGCAAACCGTTGATGGCAAGACAGAGGGGGATCACGGTGAGGAGCATCAGCACGTTGGCATACCACGCCATCCGGCCGATTGCGATGAAGAACAGATTGAACGCGGTGACGGCCAGCACCAGCTTAAGACCAGAACACGGCACACCGACATCGAGCACGAACCGATTCATGTGAATCGTCGTGTTATCCGTTTTCAGCACCTCGAACTGGAACAGTTGAAGCAGTCCATAGCTCACGTCCGTTGAAATCACTTGCAGCGGATTGGTGTAGCTGTCGATGGCAGCCGTCCAGACTGGCAGCATGAAGAAGAGATACAGCACTGGAAGGCAGAGCGCCAGCATCCAGCGGAAGCCCGACACGAACCAGATGCCCCACAGCAGCATGAAAACGAGCGCCACGCTCAAAATCTGGTCTTGCTGAATGCGCGTTCCGGCAAAGAGCAGCCAGCCCGTCGCCAGCATCGGCAGAATAGCCAACCATTGGGGATTCTTCGGAAGCGGAATCGTCTTCAGCCGCGGCCACCATTTGTAGATGATCCAGCCGCTGATCAGCGGTACCAGTGCTCCGTGGGAATAGTAACCGTCGCCCTCGAACCACAACTTAGGCAGATCGACAAGAAGCGGCCAGAAGGCCACGAAAATGCCGATGAAGCAAACGAGGCCCGGGATGAACAGCGGCGACTGCAGAATGACTTGAGGATTACGGACGTAATCCATGAAGCCCTTCTGAGGATCCGTTGCTTGAACCTCTGGCTCATTT
Organism: Fimbriimonadaceae bacterium; assembly: GCA_022842565.1. Classification (GTDB taxonomy): domain Bacteria; phylum Armatimonadota; class Fimbriimonadia; order Fimbriimonadales; family Fimbriimonadaceae; genus JAFLBD01. Next base: position 5,606 of record JALHPH010000082.1, on the reverse strand, counting down.
GGCATGGGTGCGTCTATGCTTGCCATGCCACCTCTCTCCCACACATGTTCTCCATGATTGAACTCTTGTTACAAGTTTCGGTCCATTCAACGCCGATTCTGAGCAATTCATTCCGCGAAGTAAAGATAAATTACTGGTTTCTAGGCGTTGGTTGGAGTCACCGCACCAATTCCGAGTGAAGGGTACCCTCATCAGATGCGGATCGCGGTTATCGGCACGGGCTATGTCGGCCTGGTCACAGGCGTCGTCCTCGCTGACCTAGGAAACTACGTCACCTGCGTCGATAACAACTCCGAAAAAATCGAGAAGCTCCGCCAGGGAATCTCGCCCATTTACGAGCCCGGCATCGAAGAGATGATCGAGCGGAACCTGCTCGAAAAGAGATTGAGCTTCTCGACAACCGTCGCCGAGGCGATGGACTCCGCCGAGCTAGTTTTCATCGCTGTGGGAACACCCAGCATGCCGGATGGGTCGCCCGATCTGCGCGCAGTCGAGGCCGTCGCAACGGAAATTGGCCGGTCGCTGACCAGTTACACGGTGATCGTGAACAAATCTACTGTGCCTGTGGGGAGCGGCGAGATGGTCGAGAACCTGATTCTTCGGTCTGGCGCGGACCCGGCGCACTTCGACGTGGTCAGCAACCCGGAGTTCCTGCGCGAGGGCTCGGCCATTCACGACGCCATGAACCCGGACCGCGTGGTGATCGGGGCCAAATCGCGCGAAGCCGCCGCACGATTGATCGAACTGTACGAGCCACTGAACGCCCCGGTGCTGATTACCGACCTCGAAAGCGCGGAGCTCATCAAATACGCCAGTAACGCCTTCCTGGCCACCAAGATCAGCTTTATCAACGCGGTCAGCCGACTTTGCGAGCTCAGCGGCGGCAATGTGGCCGACGTTGCGAAAGGGATGGGACTGGATGCCCGAATCGGGCCGCAGTTCTTGGGCGCGGGGCTTGGTTGGGGCGGAAGCTGCTTCCCGAAGGACGTCTTGGGCCTCATCGACACCGCCCGGCAACTCGGCTACCGCTTCTCGCTCCTGGAGGCGGTGGACCAAATCAACGAGGAACAAACGCACCACTTTATTGAGCGCATGCGCTCGGCCCTAGGCGGTTTTGAAGGGAAAACCGTCGGCCTGCTCGGGCTCGCATTCAAACCAAACACGGACGACATCCGCTACGCGAAGTCGCTCGTCATCATGGATGCCATCACGGAAGGCGGTGGCACCGTGCGGGCCTTTGACCCCGTTGCCATGGAACACGTTCGCGCGCTGCGCCCCGACACCACCTACACCCATAGCGCGTTCGATACGGCGGAGGGCTGCGACGCGGTCGTCCTGGTGACCGAATGGAACGAGTTCAAACAGATTGACCTGAAACGGCTCGCGGCTTGCATGCGCGGCGACCTACTTTGCGATGGCCGCCGAGTGTATAGGGAGCAAGCCGTCCGCGATGCCGGGTTGCGTTACTTGGTCGTCGGTCAGCGGTCAGACGGGTAGGCGCAGGCGCCTGGCAACGGCCACCGGCAGGTCGACCAGCCGGGTTCGCCCGATGACGTAGACATAGGCCAGCATGACCAGCGGCACCACGAGAAGGACGGTCCACGGCGCGGCCCTGCCCAGCGCGCTCACCGTGTAGCCATAGACCGCCAGAGTGCCCGCAATGCCCAGCCCGAACGTGATTGAGCTCCGGCGTAGCCATGATGCCAGGTTGATGTCGGGATTGATATGCCGCTTCGTGTACCACATGATCGGCACGAACTCGAGCACGTGCACCATGAGCCGAACCAGCACGATCCCCATGAATCCAAAGTGCAGAGTGGCCGGATAGAAGAGGCTGAGGCTGAAAATTGCGTTGAAGAAAGTGAACGGATAAATCCGTTCGGGCTTGCCCGCGACCCACATGACAATGCCCGCGCCGGTGAAAAACACATCGAGCCCGCGTACGATCCCGAGCCCGATCATCGCCCATTCCATTGGCGAGCTAAACACATCCCGAAAGGCAAACGCAAGTACCGGGAGCGCCGCGCCGCAAGGGATAGCAATGAGTGCCAGCCCGGCTGCGCCGCCCAGCGTGGTGAGCCGCTCGATCGCATGGCTGAATTGTTTAGGGCCAGAATTATAGGCCTTCACGAGGTCAGGCACAACAACTTGGTTGAATGGAAATGCCTCGGTCGCGGCGTCGGGGATGCGCGTGGCAGTCCCATAGCTTCCTAGCCCGGCCAACCCGATCGTGCTCTCCAAAATCGGGCGGTCGACGGTCGAACTAAGCGTCGTAGTGCCCTTGTTGGGCAAGTGCTTGAGGCCGATCGTGGCCCACTCCCTATACATCGCACGGCTAAACCGAGCGGTAGGGGCCTCGCGCTTCATGTCGCGCTGAACTTGACCATAGTTCACCGCCGCCATGATGAGCGGCCCGATTCCCATGGCCAGAATATATGCCTCAAGCGACTTAAAAACCAGAATGGCGACCAGCCCCAGTGAGCTTGCGCAAACCGACATTCCGGCGTTGGTCAGTGCGATTCGATCGAACATGCGACGACCGATGAAGAAGCCGTTAAATGCCAGGAAGACGTGCTGCGAAAACACCATCAGCCCACCGAGAGCCATGAAAGCGACGATGCCGAGCGGAGGCTGATATCCGCTGAGTTTCAGGAACAAGCCTGTTGCTGCGTTCAAGCCGATGAACGTGACTCCGGTGAGCAGAAGAACTGGCTTCAGGGTCTGCCAAGCCGAATAGAGTTCGACCGCGTTCCCCTCGTCATGCGACTTCGTCACCTGACGCTGCATTACGTCGTAGAAGCTGAATTCGAAAAGCCAAAGAATGCGCGCTATGCCTTGAACATAGAAGAACGCGCCAATTCCTGGTTCGCCGAATTGGCTTGCAGCCAATGCGAAAACAAAGAACTGGAAGACGGCGTTAAGGATCCGTGCGCCGCTCAGCGCAAAGAGGCCGCGGACCTTGCTCATAGTGCGTCAGGCATCCGTGGGTGCGGGCAGATTGCGGCGGCGGACATTCAGGCGATTTTTGAGCTCCTGAACGCGCTCAGAAGCGGTCGGCTGGAGCATGGCGCAGAAGTAAGCCAGGATACAGTTCACCCAGATGTTCGTGAATCCGTTGTTCAGAATCGTGTCATTGAAGATAATGATGAACGAGACCATGGCAATCAGCGCCACTTGCCTTTGGTGCACGGTCGTGCGCTGCGAAGTGAGCACGAGCACCACGCCGCCCAGCATGAAGATCAAACAGAAAATGAAGATCGCGACCGCCGGAAGACCGCCCCACGAGAGCATCAGCAGGTAGCCATTATCGATGTGGTGCCCCTGGCTCCATTGGTCGTTTCCGCGCGAGATGTCCCACACCAAGCGGTTATCGGGACCGATACCGAACCACGGGCGCTCCGAATAGATGTGGAACGCCTGTTGCCAGCCGGTGTCGCGGCGATAAGTGAGCGTGGGGTCGTTCGCCACGTCGGTGCCGAGCGCATAGGCCAAGCGGTCTGAGGCGAAGATGAGCATCATTCCCGCACTGAGAAAGAGACCTACCGAGAACGCCGCAAAGCGCTTCCGCTCGTAGCGCCAGATCATGTACAGCATGCCGATGACGGCCAGCAGGAGCGATACGTACAGAATTCGGCTTTGGGCCATGAAGCCCACCGCCAGGAACACCGGAATGGCGCACAACTCCCATGTCTTCAGGGGTCGCTCGAAAAGCTTGCCGAGCAGAATGAACATGCAGATCATGGCCTGCAGGGTCATATAGGACGGCCAGGAAGCAAGCCCGATGGCACGCACACCCGATCCGCCGCCCCACTCTGTGATGTTAGCGAAGGTGTTATAGAACGCAGCAATTTGCAGTGCTGGACCAATTTTTAGGAACTGCAGAATTGCTACGAATGACGAAATCGAATAAACAACAAAGAAGACCCGAAGCACGTTTCGCCGCAGCTCGGGCCAAAATTGCACAAAGATGGTGCCCTGGAAAAAGAGCATCACCGCCATGACGATGAAGTAATTCGAGGTCTCGAAGTCGTTTGTTCTACCGAGTTCCAGCGTTCCTAGGAAGCTACAGATGGTCAACCAAACTTGCAGTAGAAGGATAAATCCAACCGCCCACGGCATCGATAAGCGTGCATTGAGCTTCCACCAGCTGAGCGCCGCACAAAGCAGGATGCTCAGCATGAGGTACCGCAGGTTCTCCGCGATGATGGGGTGCGGCGGAAGGACGGTCAACATGACCGGAATTCCGAAATTGAAGTAGTTCCAAGCCAGGAGCCCTTTGGCAGCATCGATGGAACGGACAGCCGAGGTCTGTGTTAATGCAGAACCGAGTGCGGATTTGCGCTCCTGCGCCTCCAATTGGCGCTTCAGCGGGCTTCGGTTCAGAGTCCTCGGTTTCATGAGTGGATGCCCTCCCGGTGGGTTTCACCGGGAGAGCGAGTAGGCCTTTTAGGCCGTTCGGGTGTATTTCCGAGTGTCGCTGAACGGCTCGTCTTGCGGCGAAGCGTCCGTGAGGATCAAGCTCACATGCTTGGCACCGGCGCGGTTCAGGATGTCGTAGGCCGTTGGGATCGCTTGGTAATTGGTTGCGCTCGCCGAGACGACGAGGCAGACTTCATCGACCATTCCCGAGAGGCGCGAGGCGTCGGCGTACAGGTCGCACGGCGGCAAGTCGAGCACCACGATGTCGAACTTATCGGCAATGAACCGCACGAACGCGGCCACTTGGGCGTTGGTGCGATCAGCCAGGGTGCGCGAGGTATCAGCACCGGTCGGCAGCAATGTCAGGTTGTCGTGCACCGTCGGCAGAAACACATCGGCGCCCTCACCCGGCAGGGTGGTTCGCTCGAAGATCTCGCTCACACCCGAACGTCCCTCGGCTCCGAAGGCCTTTGTGATCAGGCCGCGCAGGGGGTCTGCGTCGACCAGGAGCACTCGAGAACCGGCTGCGGCCATGGACATGGCGAACTGCAGCGAGCTGCTGGCACGGCCTGGCACGTTGCCGACGCCAGTGAAGGCGACCATCTTAGGAGCCTCACGGTCGCCTGCACCCGAGGTCATGGCATAGGCCATGTGTCGGAAGCTTTCAGCGGGCTTGGCACCTGGGTTGGCGAGGGCGGCCACCGAGCGGACTTGACCGCGCAGTTTGGGGACCGTCGCAACCACCGGCAGACCGGTGTACTCAGCAAGCTCAGCCGAGTTGTGGACGCGCAGTCGGAGCGATTCCATGGCGAAGCTGAAGATGAGACCGATACAGAGACCTGCGATGAGTCCGATGAAGACGAATTTACCTGTATCCGGCGCGACTGGCTCACGGAACGCCACAGCGTCAGCAAGAACAACGGTCGCACGGGTGATGACTTCCTGGCGGTTGTTGAGCTCGTCGAATTGGCTCTTGACGCGTCGGTAGTTCTGGTCCGAAACTTCGAGGTCGCGGCGAAGTTGTCGCAGCTGGCCTTCTTGGCCGGGAAGATCCTTCAGCTTTGCAGAGATCTCATCCAGTTGGCCCTCGGCCAGTCGGACTTGCTCCTGGAAGCTGTCGCGTCGAGCTTCTACTGTGGCGAGCTGGGCGCGAAGTTGCTCCTTGACCGAGTTAAGATCGGAAGAGC
>JALHPH010000081.1 GCA_022842565.1 Fimbriimonadaceae bacterium | reverse complement strand
GGTGCCGCCTAGGCGGCTCAGGATGAAGAGCGGGATCACGAAATTGCCGACGACCGCCCCCAGCACCGCGCCCCAGGCCATGCCGATGATGCCCGGTTGGAAGAACTGCGGCAAAGCCACCGCACCCAGAATGATGCCGATGTTGTACACGTTCGGCCCTAGACCTGGGGCCACGAACTTCTGCTTTGCGTAAAGCGTGCCAAACATCAAGCCGCCGATGAAGAAGGCAAACTGGGCTGGCAGGAGAATCTTGCTCATTTGAGCGATGAGCGGATACATCTCAGCCTTCTCGGGCGCGGTGATCAGCCGAACAAGGGCATCGGCTTGCCATGTCGCGAGGCCGATGACCAGGAAAAGCCCCAACGACATGACCGTGACTACGCTACTGAAAACGTGCCAGGCCTCTTTCTCGCGATTTGTGTGCAGGTATTCGCTGAAAACTGGAATAAAAGAGCTGCTCAGCGCGCCGCCGGCGACCAAGAAGAAGATGAGGTCCGGGATCTGGAAGGCGAGGATGTATGCGTCGGTAAGTTCGCTTCGACCGAACTGGGCGGCCATCACGCTATCGCGAACCAGGCCGAGCACCCTGCTGAGCAGGAGCATGAGCATCATGAGAGCGCTGGCGCGCCCGACGTTGGGTTGATCAGACAAAGCTGGAGCGAGGGTACCGCAAGCAAAGAGAAGTGCGGTCCCGCTGTTGCGGTACCGCACTTCATATCTACAGGCGCCGTTTAGAGCTGCTTGTCGATCATCGCGGCGATGCGCTCGCGTGGGATTGCGCCGACGTGGCTATCCACTTGCTTCCCGTCCTTAAAGACGAGTAGCGCTGGAATGCTCATGATCCCGTACTTCGAGGCGATGTCGCCTTCAGCGTCCACATCGACCTTAAAGACCTTGGCTTTGCCCGCGTACTGAGTAGCGAGCGCTTCGATCGAGGGGCCAATCATGCGGCACGGGCCACACCATTCGGCCCAAAAGTCGACGAGGACCGGTTGGTCACTGCCCAGCACTTTTTCGTCCCATTCTGCGGTGGTTACTGCTAAATTCTCTGCCATGTGTTTACCTTCGTACGGCTGGTATACCCAAGCCGTTAGCAGCTCAGGGTGCCCTCCGGTGATTGAAACACCTTTAAGTCCGGCGCGCCAAAAAAAGTTTCCCCCAACCGACTGTAACTTTTCTGGGAGAGGCGCGCGTCATAATGGACGGAAACCCTAGGGAAGGGAAGAAACGACTACGATGCGAACTCGATCGGTACTGACACTTGGCTTTGTCCTCGCTCTGACTCTTGGCTCGATTGCACAGCAGCCGCGCCCGCAAGTGCGCAACACGAATGCAGAATTTCAACTGATCGGCGTTCGACTGTATGACACAGGAACCCGAGTGGTCTCGCTGTATGGCTCGCCCGACGACATCTTTGGATTGACTCTGGGCTCGGGCGATAGCGGCGGTGGCCCTGCCGGTGGATCCGGTGGTGGTCCTGGTTCCGGCGGTGGCGGCGGTGGCGGTGGCGGTGGCGCAGGTCCTGCGGCTGGCTCGGCTAGCGGCACCACGGTTACTAACTATCCTGACGTGGTCGGCGATCCGTTCAACATGGGTACATCCAATTTCCGACAGTTCCGCCCAGGCGACGATGAGGGATCTCGTGACGGTCGAGGTGGCGGTGGCGGCGGCAGCAACCTCTCGCCCGCAGGTGCCCCTGATAACGGTCAAGGCTCTGGTGGCGGTGCAGGCGGCGCACAATCCTCTCGTGTGACCCTTACTCGATGGGTCTACAAGCGACAGAACGCCCACTACGCTTTCGTGTTCGACAAGTTCAACCGCGTGGTCCAAATCGAAGCGCTCGGCATCAACGACAAGCGCGTCAAAACCCGCAAGGGAATGGGCTTTGGCAACACCGTCCAGCAGCTGATCCAAAAGTACGGCGCTCCGGATGCCTATGAAGTTGGCGGCCAACACATCGTGGTCCGCTTCCTGGTGAAGGACCGCGTCGCTTTCCGACTTTCGCGCCTGAAAGCCAATGACAAGCACCGAGTCACCGGCGTTGTCATTGCTGCAGGCAAGTCCTAATCGATCCGCGATAAAGTGAACGACGACGTCGATCGTGTTCGGGCCCGCCTGAATATTGTCGACGTCGTTTCACGTCGGGTCCCCCTCAAACGCGCAGGCAAGGACTACAAGGGCGTCTGCCCCTTCCACGACGACAAGTCGCCCTCCATGCACGTGAGCCCGAACATGGGCATTTATAAGTGCTTCGCGTGTGGTGCAGGCGGTGACGCATTCAAGTTCGTGATGGAGTTCCACCGTGTGGACTTCAAAGAAGCACTGACTCTGCTGGCCGAAGAGGTCGGCATTGAACTGACCCCGCTCAAAAGCGGCGGAGCCGCCCCCTCTCAGAAAGCCTCGTGGCGAGAGGCGATGCACACCGCCCAGCGCTTCTTTATGGAGCAATTCGCCCAGAGCAAGGAGGCCCAGGAGTACTGCCGCGAACGGGGTCTGGATGCCGAGACGGTGAAAGAGTGGGGCCTTGGATTCGGCTCAAACGTGGATGGCGCGCTTGCCCAAACCCTGCGGAAAGCTGGTTTCGCGCTCAACGAATGCGAAGAGCTTTTCTTGGTTGTGCAGGATGCAGGCGGCGGATACTACGATCGGTTCCGGGGCCGCCTCACCTTTCCGATTTACGATGAAGGCGGCCGACCGGTGGCATTTGGCGGAAGGCTCCTCGGCAAGGGCAACCCGAAGCAACCGAAGTATATCAATAGTAGCGACACCCCTCTCTACAGCAAGCGCCGATTGCTCTACGGAATGAACCGGGCCAAACAGCACATCGCCAAGACCGAGCGTGTAGTGCTGGTGGAGGGGTACCTCGACGTGATCGCGTGCCACCGGGCAGGCGTGACGCAGGCAGTAGCTTCGCTCGGCACGTCGCTCAGCGAGGAGCATGCGGGTCTGCTCGCCCGCTGGGCCAAAGAAGTCGTCATCCTTTATGACGCCGATGCTGCCGGAATCAAAGCCGCGGAACGGGCGACGGGGATATTGGAAGCTGAGGGCCTGCGCGTGCGGGTGGCTCTGCTTCCGGAGGGCGACGACCCCGACACCATGCTGGCCCGCGATGGCGCGGTGGGCGTCCTACGAGCGGTGGAATCTACGCTGGACCCGATGGCTTTCCGACTCGGTCAACTTCGGGCAGCAGTGGATGTCAGCACGCAGGAGTTTTGGGACCAGGCGCTGGAGATTTTGAGCCAAGCCAAGCGCTGGACCGAGGTGCTGGGACCGCTTGATAACCTGGCAAGCGAGTATCCCTTCACCAAGGATCGCCAGGCGGCCAGGCGCGGGCTCGAACGCGACCTGCGCGCTCTGATCGCCTCGCGCAAGAAAGCCAGCCCCACTCAGCGCAGCCGGGCGGCAGCGCCGATCCCGGCCGATCCTTCGGCGGTCCACGTGTGCGAGGCGACGATTTTTCGCGCGGCGCTCTCGCCCGACTTCTTCCGGCTGGCCGCGGACGCGCTGCAAGAAGAGGATCTTTTCTTTACGCGAACGGGCATTCAGGTGGCGGAAGACTTGAAGTTGCACTGGCTGAAAGGGGAACGGGCCGCAGGTCCAGTGCTCGTCGCCGAGCTGCAAGAGACGCACGCATTCGACCTGCTGATCCATCTGGACACCCACAGCGTGTTGCCGATTTCGCTTGAATCGCTACGCGATGCCTGGGATGATTTGAAGCGGCGACGAGGCGACCGACAGCGCCAATCGCTCGCAGGACAAAGTATGGACCGCGAAAGTTTAGAGCTTGCCCGTGAACAACTAAAACAGAAATCATTTCGACCTCGCAAAATTGAAGAAGAAAAGTGAACATATTCTCCAAAGTCCGGCTAAAATAATCAAGGCCAGAATATTCGCTGGCTGTGGGCAAATAATTTGCCCAGTGAAGTTATTTATCAAGGCGTTAGCCAGGAGGAACGGAATGGAATCGAGTGCAATGAGCGCTTCGTCCGTCCCACTTGAGTCGGCGCAACAGGCGAATGGATTCGCCGTAGTAGAGGACGGGCTCACTTTCTGGCTGAAGCAAGTCGGAAAAACCCCTCTTCTTACACGAGAGCAGGAGCTTGAACTGTCGCGTCGGGCGAAGGCGGGGTGCGAAGAAGCTAAAAGTCAGCTAGTCTCAGCAAATCTGAGGCTTGTGGTAAGCGTAGCCAAACGTTTTGTGGGTCGAGGTGTTGCTCTGGGTGACCTTATTCAGGAAGGCAACATGGGGCTGCTGCGCGCCGTTGCCAAATACGATCCCGACCGCGGGTTCCGCTTTAGCACTTATGCCACTTGGTGGATTCGCCAATCCGTCGCGCGAGCCGTCTGTGATCAGGCGAGGACCATCCGGCTGCCGGTCCACATGACCGATCTCTTCTTCCGTCTCACGCGAGTCGCTTCGCGCATGCGCCACCAACTTGGGCGTGAACCCAGCGCGGTGGAAGTGGCTGAGGAATCTGGCATGCCTCTGGCTCGGGTCGAATCGGTGATGCAGATGCCTGGCGATCCCATCTCGCTGGAAATGCCCATGGGCGAAAATGCAGGGAAGCTTTCGGACACGCTGGAAGAGCGCGACCCAGTGAGCATCACGGCAAACTCCATGCGGAACTTGCTTCGCCAGCAAGTGATGACTCTTCTGGAGGATCTGGCCGAGCGCGACCGTGAGGTGATTCTGCTGCGCTACGGACTCGATGACGGCATCTTCTGCACCCTTGACGAGATAGCCGAGCGCATGAATCTGACCCGCGAACGGGTTCGCCAGATTGAGCTTCGATGCCTCAAGCGGCTGAAAGACCCAGAAAATGCGGCATCCTTGCGAGAAGTCTTGAACGCTTAACAACGTAGTACCAGGAGTGCGTGCTCCTGAAGTCGATGTCCTGAACTCCCTCGGCGAATTGATGCCGTTGCAGTCCTTTTACGCCGAGCGCAAGCTCATCCTCATTTTCTTGCGCCACTTCGGTTGTGTTTTCTGTAAAGAGCAAGTGAGCGCGCTGCGCATGCACGATTCGCTGAACGCCGTGTTTGTCTCAATGGGTTCACCCGAGGAGGCGCAGGAGTTTAAGACGAAAATGCGTTCGCCGCACACCTTCCTATGCGACCCCGACCGAAAACTCTACGAGGCTTTCGGGCTGGGGCGGGCCGAAACCAAGCAGGTCTTCAGTCCGAAAGTTTTCTCTCGGGGATTCGGTGCGACCTTGCGCGGGCACTTTGTCGGCATGCCAATCGGCGATCCATGGCAGATGCCAGGCGTTTTCTTGGTTGAAACCGATGGAACGACCAGCTGGGAGTACAGGAGCGTGGACGCCAGTGACAACCCCGATACCGAGCTGCTCCTACAACTCAGTTAAAAGGGCTGCGGAGGCGGGCCCTCGACCACCATCAGCGTTTCGCCTCCAAGGATGAGTTCGTTCTCGTCGCCAGAGCGCAGGACGACATCGAACCGATAGGTGCCTGCTCGGGTGAAAACGAAATGCTCGTCCCAGGGCAGCCGCAGGGCCACAAACGTTCTCTGGGGCATCGGCTCGTAAGTTGGCGGAAGTTCCAGGGTGCCGGTCCACGAAGTGAGCGTGCGGCCATCCTCGTCGATGAAGCGAACTTCCATCGGGAGTTGCTGACCGGTTTCAAAAGGCTCCGATTCGATCTCAATGACCAGGAAGCACGGGTCCAGTTGCGTCGGCAACTTGAGCGCGCCCATGCGGCTGAAGAGCCCAAAGAGAATGGGGTTCCCGCCCGCGAGACGGTCGGCATGTTGGCAGAGGCGACACAGGGTGAGGCGCACCCCGCCATGCTACCGCGAAGGGCCCTGCATAGGTGATGCCCCCTGGGGCACAATGGTACGCATGACGCGTACCCTCGGATGGCTTTTCTTGCTGATGAGCCTAGTGCTGAGCGGCTGCCAGCAAGTGCAGCAAACAGGCGGAAAGCCCCGGACCACGCAGGTGAAGACCATTGTCAGCCTTAGCCCCGGCGTTACCGAGATCATCTCTCAGACCGCGTACGAAATCCAGATTTTGGGGCGAACGCGCGCTTGTAACTTTCCGACCAACGTTCCGAGCATCCCGGTTATGGCCGATGTGAAGCCGAACTATGAAATGATCGCGGCCGCTAAACCCGACCTGATCGCCTACGACGCGGGGTTGTTCAACGAGAAGGATATCGAAGGGCTGAAAGCGCTTAAGATTCCGCTATTTGAGTACCGCGCAAACTCACTCGCCGAATACTCAGCGGCGTGCCAGGCATTCAGCAGCATTGTCGGTGCCGAAATCCGCATGAGCGAATTCCTGGATAAGATCCAGGATGCTCAGACCTACAACATGTCGAAGGTCCCCGCGAAACAGCCGAAAGTGATCGTGCTGATGGGCGACGGCAAAACGGAATGGATGGCGGCTGGATTGGAGACGTTCCAAGCGGACGTCGTGAATAAGAGCGGCGGCGTCGCCGTCGGGCCGAATTCAAGCAAGTTCGAGGTTGTGAACGTGGAAGCGCTAATCGGCTTTGCCCCCGATATCATCCTTGCTCCCAACAACGCCGCGGCCATCCTCAAAGACGCTCGGCTGAAGGACGTGCCCGCGATCAAGAACAAGCGAGTCGCCGACATCAATCCTGATATCCTTTTGCGTGCTGGCTCCCGCGTGAACATATTGCTACAACAATTGGGCGAGTTCATCCGCGCGTCCGAGTAATCGCTTTTATTGATCAACTGAAAGAGAAACAAAACCATGAATGCAGCAGAAATTGGAGTTTTTGGCGGATCGGGCTTCTATAGCCTTTTGGAGAACGTGACCGAGGTCAAGGTGGACACACCCTACGGCGCCCCGAGTGACGCGGTTTTCTTGGCCGACGTCGCTGGGCGCAAAGTCGCCTTTTTGCCGCGCCACGGTCGCAAGCACACTATTCCTCCGCACAAGATCAACTTCCGCGCCAACGTCTGGGCGATGAAGAAGCTGGGCTGTAGGGCCATCATTAGCCCCTGCGCGGCGGGCTCGCTGCAGCAGCACGTAGCTCCCGAGCACTTCGTCGTTTGCGATCAGTTTGTCGACCGGACCAATGGCCGAGCCGATACCTTCTACGATGG
>JALHPH010000080.1 GCA_022842565.1 Fimbriimonadaceae bacterium | reverse complement strand
GGTGAACTAGCCGACCTCCTTGTCGACGCGGCCGACCGAGCCTACGAGGATCGGCTATCGCTCTTTGGCGACCAAGCCAAGGACGTCCAGCGCCAAATCATGCTGCAATCCATCAACGACAAGTGGATGGATCACCTGCAGATCATTGAGTACATCCGAGAGGGCATCAACCTTCGGGCCTATGGTCAGGTCGACCCGCTCGTCGCCTATAAGCGCGAGACGTTCGACCTGTTTAACCACACTCTGAAGGGCATCAACGAACAGGCGGTGCAGTACTTCTTCCGCGCTATGCCGCTCCCGGCCAACGAGGTCAACCTGACCGTCGAGCCGACCGGCGATGCCGAAATGGACGAAGCCACGCTCGCCGCGCTGCAAAGCGTGGAGGTCACCGACTCCTCTGGCCTGCAAGCGTGGCCCCAGACCATCAACCCAAAGATGATTGGCCGAAATGAAATATGCCCGTGCGGAAGCGGCAAGAAGTTCAAGGCCTGCCACTACCCCCTGTTCCGCGAACAAGGGATCATCTAAGCAAGCATGCCGCTGCAGGCCATTTCGATGGCCTGCAGCGTGTGCAAGACCTGCACCTGTTGACCGGCTTCTTCTGCGCGCTGCGCGATCCATGCGTGGCAACCCGGGTTGCCCGTCGCGACAATCTGCGCTCCGCTCTGCTGCACAAACTCCCACTTGCGCTCCAAGAGCCGCCGGGCCAACAAGGGCTGCTGGATGTTGTAGATACCGGCACTGCCGCAACAGGTGTCCGCTTCCTCCAGCTCCACAAATTCGATGCCAGGAATGGCGCGCAGCAGCTCGCGCGGCTGGCTCCGTACCCCCTGACCGTGCGCCAAGTGGCACGCATCATGGTAAGTCAGGCGCACTCGCTGTTCCCTCCCCGACCGGATCACTTCCACCAGCCCGTTCGCCAGCAGGAACTCGCTCGCGTCCAGCGTCTGCTCCTTCAGATCGGATTCTTTCAGCGTGCTGCCGCATCCGGCCGAATTCACGATGAGCGGCATTCCGGGTGGCAGCTGCTGCTTCAGGTCGGTCAGCCGGTCGCCAGCTTCCTTTGTCATGCCGCTGTGCGCGTGGAGCGCTCCGCAACATCCGCCCAAGACATCGTGGACCCTGTAGCCGACCCGCCGTAGGAGCCGCCGCGTGGCCTCGTGCACGTCGGGGTAAAGCACCTGCATCACGCAGCCCATCAACAGCGCCACCTCGCCCCGTATGGGCGGCAACGCGCTTTCGTCTACGGTCGGCCACTCCCGGACCGTCCCGACCCTCGGGATGTTCGCCTCCGGCGTCTCACCCGAGACCCACTTGCTGAGGAGCGCGGGCATCCTCTTGCCGGGCATCATCGCCCCGAGCTGGAATTGGAGTCTAGCTTTGCGAGAGTCGGTGAGGCCACTCAGCAGCATTTTGGTAGCAGGCTTCGCGCCGAGCCGTTCCCTCGCGAGCTCCAGAATCGCGCCGTACTCAACGCCGCTCGGGCAAGCCGTTTCGCAAGCCCGGCATCCCAGGCAGCGATCCAAATGCGGCCTGGCTTCGTCCCAATCCAGCTTCCCTTCTTCGGCGGATCGAACCAGATAGATGCGCCCGCGCGGGGACTCGTGCTCCTCGCCCGTGATCTTGAAAGTCGGGCAATCCTCCAGACAGAAGCCGCACCGAATGCAGTGGCTGGTCAGGTCGGTCAGCGAGTGCTGGCTCATTCCGGGACTCCCGCCAATCGGCCGTCCGGGTCAAACTGGGCTTTGGCGCGCAACCAGGTCTCGCGTTGCAGGGGGCTCAGCGGACCCACGCCGCGCTCATCCATCCACCAACTATGCTCTGGGCAAAAGCCGGGTCGCTGCGATAAGGCGCAAGTGGCCGTCTCTGGATCGCTCCAAAGTAGCCCCGACTGCTGGCAAGCGGCCTCAAAATCGGTCCGCAGGACCCGCTGAATCCAAAAGGGGCCAGAGTGCTGCACCGGAGCCGGCCAGGCGACACGGCTCGCCGCCACCACCCGCAAATGTAGCTCGACCGGCACCACTAGGGTGCCGTGAGTCCCAATCGGAAGCTGGTGCGCATCAAACCCCGCGACGCTCTTGGTCACCCGCGCGCCCGAGCGCGCCACGCTCCCATCGGACAGCAGCATGGTCCCGCCCAGCACCCAATCCCGCCACGATCGAAATGTCCCCTCCAACTGATGTGGCACGTTCTGCCCGATCCACTCCCCCAACCGCCGCCCGGGCGAGGGCACGATAGGCACGAACGGCAGAGCCAAGCCAAACGGCTCTAGGTGCGCCTGAAGGTCGTCCAAACGCATCCCAGCCGAGACAGTCACGATGAAATCATCCTTCGACACGACCGGCTGCGGCGGCGAGGAATCCCAGCAAGCCTCATCGACCGTGCCGAATGCTTGCCATGCCCCGCCAGGTTTGAGCTTCGCCCCAAGGGTTTCCAGCATCACGTCGCCACCCCTCGCCAACGCACCATGTGTTCGACGCAGCCCTTTTGGTCCGGGATCAACTTACACGGATTGCAAAGGGTATCCGGATTGAAAAGCTCTTTCACGCGGCGCTGCAGGGCCATGTCTTCGGGTCCGAACATCGCGTGCATCAGGCCCACTTTCTCGACCCCGATCCCATGCTCGCCCGTGAGCGAGCCGCCTAGTTCCAGGCACTTGCGCATGATCTCCTCACCCGCCCGCACCACCGATTCCACCTGCTTGGGGTCGCGGTCGTCGAAGTAAAAACAAGGATGCAGGTTGCCGTCGCCCGCGTGAAAGAGATTGGCGACCCCGATCCCCTCGCGCGCCGCAACGGCATACACAAACTCCAGCATGTCGGGCAGCGTGCTGGGCGGGATGACGCCGTCGTGGGTGACGATGGTTGGAGCAAGCCGCCCCATTGCCCCGATCCCCTTTTTCCTCGCCGTCCAAAGGCTCTTGCGCTCGGCTTCATCGCTCGCGACCCGCAGCTCCAGCGGCGCAAATCCCTTCAAAATCGCGAGCATCCTGGCGAAGTCCTCCTCCACTTGCTTGGGTTCGCCGTCGCATTCCAACAGAAGCAGCGCGGCGGTGTCTGCTGGAAATTCCAGACCAAAGGCCACTTTGAGTGCCATCAGGATGTTGCGGTCCATCATCTCGAGCGCCGCCGGAACGATGCCCGAAGCAATGACACTGGCGACGGCGTCACTGGCCGCACGAATCGTCGGAAGCGCCACTAACACCGTCTGCACCGCCTTCGGCACCGGCGTCAGGTGCACCCACGCCGAAACAACCACCCCAAGCAGCCCTTCGCTTCCAACCACCAGCCTTTCCCACGCAGGTCCGGGACCTCCCACCACTCGCCGACCAAACTCCTGCATCTCACCATTTGGTGAAACAACTCGTACGGTCAGGATATGGGGCGCAGTCACGCCGTATTTGAGCGTATGCGGCCCGCCCGAGTTTTCGGCAATGTTGCCGCCCAGCGTGCTCACCGTTTGCGATGAAGGATCGGGCGCGAAGTGCAACCCGGCGTGCGCGACGGCTTTGCTCAGAGCCGAGTTGGTCACGCCGGCCTCGGCGTGGAGCCTTTGGTTCGGCAAATCCACTTCGAGGATGCGGTTTAACCGTTTGGTTGAGATTACGACCCCGCCCAAAGCCGGCATCGCGCCGCCACTCAGGCCAGTGCCAGCGCCGCGCGGTGTAAACGGCACCCGGGATGCCACGCACCACCGAACCACCGCCTGGACTTCTTGCTCGGTGGAGGGCAACACAACGGCCGCTGGCGCGCTGCGATCCACGGTGTAGGCGTCGCAATCATAGGCGCGGTCTACCGCGGCTCCCCAACGCACCGCGTCGCCGGTAAGCATTCGCCCCAATTGCTCGGCCCATCGGGATGCCTGATCCACACCGGGAAGTGTATTCCAGTAAGCTAGCAGAGTGTTTGTGACCTTCGAAGGGCTGGACGGCTCGGGGAAATCTACGCTGGCCAGCGGCTTAGCTTCGGAACTCGAAAAACGTGGCATTCCTGCGCTGCTCACCCGCGAGCCAGGCGGCACCACTCTGGGCCAAGGAATCCGCAGCCTTCTGCTAGACGGGGTCGAGATGACCCCAATCAGCGAGCTCTTTCTCTTTCTCGCAGATCGCTCCGAGCATATGAGCCAGGTGATCCAGCCGACCCTCAATGCCGGTGTCGTTGTGCTGTGCGATCGCCACGCCGATTCCACCGTGGTCTATCAAGGATACGCGCGCGGAATCGATATCCAGCTATTGCGCGACCTAAACGTGATCGCGACCCTCGGCGTCAAGCCCGATGTTACGTTCCTACTGGATATGGACGTCGAGACCGCTCTTAAGCGGCAGCTCGACGCCAATCGACTGGGTTCGCAGACGGAGTCTTTTTATCAAGCAGTTCGAGCGGGATTTCTTGCAGAAGCCGACCATGAACCCGAGCGTTGGAGAACGTTGGACGCGTCCCGTAGCCCTGAGGAATTGCTGAACCAGGCACTGGAACAACTTGAGCATCTACGACAACGCCGTGCCGAGTCTTAACGCTCATGCGGCCTCCTTGTTCGCGGTCGCCACGCGCTTTTTGTGCTGCTCGGGCACGATGTGTTCCGGGTCGAGAATGACCGAAAGCACATCGCCTTGCCGAAGGATTGCGGAGGCAAACGGGTCGCCGGTGTTCACAAGAGTCGCAGAAAGCGGCTCGACGCATTCCTCGTTGGCCACCTGAATCCCGTCCACGCGGTCGACTCTCAGTGCTGCCCTGCCTTTGCCCGTATCGACCACCACAAAGTTGCCGACTTCTTTGCGCTCCGCCATTTCGAGTCTGCGCCGCATGTCGAGCGTTGGGATGGTCACCCCGCGAAGGTCGAAAACCCCAAGAAAAATCTTTGGCGCCCGCGGCATGGGCGTGACCGGCAACTCGTTCAGAATCCGCTCGACTGCCTCAATCGGGAGCGCATACCGCTCCTCGCCCAGTGAAAAAACTACGTACTTTTGTTCCGTCATGATGACTCGATCCCCACTCAGCTAGGTTCCTCATTCACCAAAAAACGGCCACCGCAAGGATTGCGGGCTTTTATGCGGTAGCCTTCGAAAGCACATGCCGTACTGGATGCTCGCAAGCGCGCTGCTTGCCCAGCCAACCCCCGCCATCGATCGATTGGAGGCCTGGCTCGCCAAGTCCCAGAATCAGGAAATCCCGTTTTCGATTCAGGCCCAGGGGTTCCAAGGAGTGAGGGGAACCATGCAGTTCGGTGCACCCGGATCGAAGGCGCTTCGCGTGCGCGTGATGAACCTGGAATTAGCATGGATCACCACCCCCGCTGGCACAATGGAGTTCGATTCGACGCAGAAAGTCTATGAACTTCTGCGTGGCGTGCCCACCAACCGCCCCAGTTTGGATGTAATGCCGCCCTGGGCCATGCCACCTTGCCTGGAACGCACCCAAGTGAAAGGGATGCGCGAAAACAAGCCAACCCAATCCACCGCCGACGACTGCACTTGGGAGTTTGACGAGAGGGGCGGAAAGAGCCGCGTCCGACTGAAGGTCGCTGCTTCGGGCGCGCCTATACTCTTTAGTCGCGAGATGATCGACGCCCCCGAAAGTCGGTTTGCGTACGTCTTCGAGGCCCCGCGCGCGCTCTCGGCCACGGTGACCTTTTCTCTCACGCCGCCTCCTGCTTTCCTGCGAAAGTTGCCCTCCTCGCTCAGCCTCCTGCCCGGGCCAACCGACACCCTGCCCCCAGAGGTTGCGCGCGCTGCCGGACTCGGCAAGGACTGGAACGAGGCCACCCAAGGCAAGACCACGCTCTTCTGGCTCAGCCAGCCCGATTGCCCCCTCACCGCAAGAGTGCTGCAATCCAAGCCGTGGCAAGCCGCCGCCACCAAAGCCGGAATACCCTGGAAAACGGTTCGGCTCACGGCTAGCCAATTCCAGCAGCTTCGCGCGCTCGGGTTCGACTTCTTCGGAACGCCTTACGGGCTCGCCCTATCGCCCAAGGGCGAAATCATGGGCGCCTATGCAGGATTTGGGCGGCAAAGAGAGACCGCGTTCGCCCGCCTCATCCGCGATCTTGAATCCGGGTTCAAGTCGCAATCGTAATCTTTGACGGAGCTATCATCCATGTCTGAACAACATCTTCCGGTCCAAGCACGACCGAATCCTCCTGAGCCGCTTCCCCAACGCAGCTCAATGCCCAACTACTTGGCGCCCATCGTGTTTCTGGCGGTTCTGGCCGCGTGCATCCTGCCGGTCATGGCACTGGGCGAAGCCGCCGTCGCTATCGGAATTGTCGTCGGCATTATCCTGGGTGCGGTGCTCGCGCCGTGCGTCCGGATCTCGGCGCAATGGGAGCGCATGGTCGTTTTCCGGCTCGGTAAGTTCACCGCCGTCAAGGGTCCCGGATTGGTGTTCTTGATGCCGTTTCTGGATTCCGCACGGGTGGTCGATACCCGCATCAACACGCTTGAGATCCCGCGCCGCGCCGCCATCACCAAAGACAACGTCCCTCTTTCGCTCGACGGAGTGATTTTCCTGCGTGTCAGCGAGCCTTCCGAGGCCGTGATTCGGGTTCGCGACTATGCTTTCAGCATTCAGCAATATGCCCAAACCGCCTTGCGCGACATCGTGGGCAGCATGACGCTGGACGAGGTCCTGGCCGACCGTGAGCTGGTCGGCCAAAAGATCGAGCAACTCGTTGAAACGGAGATCGTCGGCTGGGGACTGGAGGTCGCCGCCATTCGCATCCAGGATATCGAGCTTCCCGAGGACCTGAAGCGGGTGATGGCCCGCCAAGCCAGCGCCGAGCGCGAAAAACGCGCGACCATCACGAAGGCCGAAGGCGACCGCGATGCCGCTTCCAACCTTGCCGAAGCCGCCAGCACCATGGCAGCTAGCCCCGGCGCGCTCCAATTGCGGACGCTGCAAGCCCTGGAGGGCCTGGGGGCCTCGCAGAGTAACACCATCGTGCTGACGATCCCGGTCGAGGTGATGCAGGCCCTGCAGGCCGTGAAAGCGATGTCTGATCATCCCAAAACCAAGGAATGACGCGCGAGCTGAACGAGAAGGACATGTTGGAATTCGCCGCCGAGCTGGCTCGCGGCTGGAGAGCGGGCGACATTGTCCTTCTCAGCGGCGATCTTGGCGCTGGCAAAACCACCTTCGTTCGCGGCGTGCTCGCGGGCCTCGGCGTGCATGAGGGCGTCCGCTC
>JALHPH010000079.1 GCA_022842565.1 Fimbriimonadaceae bacterium | reverse complement strand
CCGACACCCTTTCGCCCCTCGGCGGATTCAACCTCGCAGGAGGGACGAATGAAAAGGGCCAGCCGATGAACGCGGTGTGGGACCACGGCCTGAACAAGTATGCCTGGGGCTTCTGGGACGGCTGCACGGGCACCAGCTGGGCCAAAGAAGGGGTCGCCGTGGCGTGGGACGAAACCGAAGTGCACGCTTTTGACGTCGCCAACCGCCAATATCTGGGCGAAATCGTGCCCAGCAGCATTGTCACCAAGCTCAAGCTGGGAAAGCTGACTAATGTTTCGGTCTCTTCGGATCTGCAGTCGGTCGTCATTGAGCCGGCCGACGGGGCTCCGGTGGTGGGCGAAGCTGGCAAACCTGAAAATTGGAAGCCGCTGACTCCAGTGGTCAAAAACCTGAGTCCCTTTGGTCGCCCGAAGCTTTCGGAGGACGGCAAATGGCTGGTGTGGGCCGACAATGATGCCGTCGCCGTCTACAGCCTGCCCGACGGCACCCAAAAATGGCGATTCGACATGGAGAGCGTCTCGCCAGGTTTTGCCTCGGCTAATGAAGTCTACGGCGAAGCAGCGGCCTATATCGTGCCGGGCGGAAACCGAGTTGTTTTCACAAGCGCGCAAGCCTGGGTCCTGCTGGATGCAAAGACCGGAAAAGTCATTCGGTGGTACAAGGCCGAGCCGTTTGTCAATACCGCGCCGGTGCTGGAAATCCCCATAGCCCGGCAGTTCTCACCCGATGGCCTATACATGATCCAAGCCACTTCGCGCGGCGGAATCATCACCCACCTAGAAACCGGCAAGATTGTGAGCGCGGCACTCTCGGTCGGCGAGACCAAGTCGGCGACATTCAGCTTTGACGGCAAACGGGTCTTGTTGATGGACTCGATCAACCAGGTCTCTATCTACGATCCCGGAACTCTGACCACGGCAGGCGAGCCGAAGCAAGCCGAATTCCTCGGGAATTTCATGGCGATGCGGAATGGCGATTGGCTGGTGATCGATGCCGAGGGCCGATACGATGCCGCCGACCCCAGCCAAGTTTCGGGCGCGAGCTATGTGCTTCGCTGGGCGGGCGGGCTGGAACCCATTGATGTCGCGCAGCTCAAGAGCCAATTCTACGAGCCGAATCTGCTTCAAAAGCTCCTCGGGCTGAATGCCGAACCACGCCGTACGGTGCCGGGCTTCGAGGACCTGCGACTCTATCCCACCATCCAACTGGAGCGCAGCCCCACGCGCCCCGATTCGTTGCGCGTGATGCTCACCGAGCGCGATGAAGGCGGCATCGGTACGGTGCGCGTTTTTGTGAACGGCAAACAAGTGGAGGAGCGAAAAGGGACCGGGTTCTTTAACCTCGATCTCCGCAACTACCGCGCACTCATGATGCCGGAAGCGATGCTGAGCGACGGCAAAAAGAACCAGTTGCAGGTGACCGCTACGAATGCACGAGGCGACCTGACCAGCCGTCCAACGTCGCTGGATTTGGAGGTTCCGCGTGACCTCAAAACGCCCGAGGTCAACCTCTATATGTTGGCGGTCGGAGTCGGCGATTACGTTGGTAACAAACGAGACCTCGTTGCTCCACCGGCGGACGCCATCAAGATCGCCGAGGCCATTCAGCGTGCAGGGAGCCAGTTGCTTCCCTCTCGCATCCACATCCAAACCCTGACGACCGGAACGGCCCAGCGCCCGACTCGTACCGCCATCCTCGATTGGTTCAACCGAACCGGAAAAGTGGCGACCTCCAGCGACATCGTCATCGTTTTCTTTGCCGGGCACGGCACCAACCGCATCGGAGATCAGTCGGGCTACTTCTTCTTGACCGCGGACGCAGACCCGAGCTCCGTGACTCCCGGAATTCTTGGGCAGAGCACGATCTCCGATCAAGACCTGCTCGGCAGCCTGAAAGGCATCGCTGCGAGCAAGCAAGTCATCATCCTGGACACCTGCCATAGCGGCGCGGCGACCGATAGCTTGATCAGCTCCGACCGCAGCCTCAGCGGCGACTATGCGCGCGCCTACGAGGCCATCCGCGAAGCCGCCGGCACCTATATCCTCGCCGGCTCAGCCGCCGATCAGCTGAGCTATGAATCCACGAATGTGGAGCACGGAATGCTCACGTATTCGCTCCTGGAGGCCATCGATCGTGCCTCGCCCGACGGTCTGCGCAGCACGCCGAGCGGAGAACTTTTTGTGGATGTGGAACGCTGGTTGGGTTATGCCGCCGCACGGGTGGAGAGCCTGAAGAACGAGGTCGGCATTGCTGGCATTCAGCGGCCCGAGTTTAAAAGAGCCCCGCAGGCCAAGTCATTCGACATCGGCGTGATCAACGCCGCCGATCGTGGGCAGCTCGGTTTGAAGCCACCCCGACCGATTGTGATCCTGGGGACTTTTGACCAAGATGAAGAGGACCCGCTCGATCTGGAGAAGCTGATGGCGGCGGAGATGCGTCAATCAGATCTGGTGAAAGCCTGGACCGATATCGCGAAACACCCATCGGTCTACCGATTAGCCGGCAGCTACACCGTCGCTGGCGACAAGGTGACCCTGAAGGTCTTTTTGCAGCAGTTCGACCGCGAGCAGAGCCGAAAGACCCTCGCGACTTTTGAGGTCACGGGCCAGAAAGCAAAGCTCGCCGACCTCGTCTTGCTCGTGCGGAAAGAAGCCGAAAAGCGGGTCCTGGAATTCGAGTCGAAGAAGCTGTAGGCTGAAGCCTCCACCGATACCGTAGAATGGCAATGTGAATGCTGCGAGTCTATGGCTCCTCCCGAGCCTTTTTGGAACTCTAACGGTCCCTGGTCCCATCGAGTATCGATCCGGCGAAGTTGTATGCGAGGGATACCTTGCTACACCGCCTGGCAAGCAGCGGCGCCCGGTCGTGCTGATCGTCCATGCATGGGGTGGGCTCGGAGAATTCGAGAAATCGCGCGCACGTGCGCTTGCCAGCTTGGGCTATGCCGCCTTTTGTGTTGATATCTATGGGAAAGGCGTTCGCCCGACCGAGCAAGCCGAAAAGGGCAAGCTCGCGGGCAAATACAAGACCGACCGCGCCCTTTACCGGTCGCGCCTCATGTCCGCGGTCAAGGTAGCACAGGCCGCTCCCTGGGCCAAAGCCAGCAGCATCGGAGCGATTGGTTACTGTTTCGGGGGAACCGGCGTGCTGGAGCTCGCGCGAATGGGGGCACCGGTCAAAGCGGTGGTTTCCTTCCATGGCGGACTTGATGCGAACGCGCAGGTCCAAACGGCGTCGCCCATTCGCACCCATGTCTTTGTGGCTCATGGCGCGGCCGATCCGTTCGTGCCGCCCGCTCAAGTGAATGATTTCATGGCGGAGATGCTGAAGGCACAGGCACCTTTAACCTTCGCCAGCTATCCCGGAGCTGTCCACTCCTTTACCGAGCCCGCCGCCGGAAACGACCCCTCCCGTGGCGCAGCCTATGACCGCACCGCCGACCAGGAAAGCTGGTCCGCCACGCGGACATTTTTGAGCCGCCATCTGGGAGGTCAACGATGAGTGAAGAGACCAAAGTCGAGCCGAAGAAGCTGGAAGCGGGCGAATGGATCACGCGGACGGTCGGCGAGTACGAAGCCCATACCGGGTTTTTGCCCATCCGCGACGACAAAGGCGAAGTTGATGCGCTGATTTTTGCGACGCACTACGAGGCCAAAGATAAAGGCCCGCGACCGCTGATTTTCGCATTTAACGGCGGTCCGGGCAGCCCATCACTGTGGTTGCACCTCGGTGCACTTGGCCCAAAGGTGATTCCGATGGGGCCAAACGGCACCATGCCCGTTCCGCCATACCAACTGCAGGACAACCCCGAGAGCTGGCTCTCCTTCGCGGATGTTGTTTTTCTGGACCCGGTCGGAACCGGTTTTAGCGAAGCCGTCAGCCCAGAACGCGCCAAAACGTACTGGGGCATGAAAGGGGATATCCAGTCGATCACAGAAGCAATCCGGCTTTATCTCAACCGAACCCAGAACCTCCATCGCCCGATTTATTTGGCGGGAGAAAGCTACGGCACAATGCGCGCGGCGGGCGTGGCGCGGGCACTGCAGGATGTCGGCATCGCGTGCTCGGGTCTTGTGCTCATTTCCAGCGTCCTCAACTTCCAAACCCTGCGACATTGGAACGGCAATGACCTGGTTTACCCGCTCTACCTGCCATCGTTTGCGGCGACGAGCTGGTACCACAAAGCGGGCCCAGAAGCCAATTTTTCTTCACTTGCGGAGATTGTCTCGGAGGCGCGCGATTTTGCTTTGGGCGAATATTCAACCGCTCTGATGCAAGGGGATAATCTCTCTGAAGAAAATTCCACCAAAATTGCGGAGAAAATCTACCGATTGACGGGAATTTCCACAGATTATACGAAAAAAGCGAATTTAAGGCTGAATATTCACCGCTATTGCAAAGAGTTACTACGCTCCAAGGGGATCACCGTCGGGCGACTAGATAGTCGAGCGCAAGGGCGAGACCTAGATTGGATTTCGGCCGAGTTCGAGCATGATCCCAGCATGAGCGCCCTGATGGCACCTTATGCGATGACTTATCAAAACTACGTTCGCCAAGAGCTGGGCTATGAAACGGATAAGCCCTATCTCATTTTTAAAGGTATTCAGTCGCCCTGGCAGTGGGATATGCCCGAAGGCGGCCCGCCCGACACCAGCGCGGCGCTCAGCCAGGCCATGGTGCGCAATCCCTGGATGCGCGTCTTCGTCGCGAGCGGCTACTACGATCTAGCCACGCCCTTCGTAGCTACGGAATACACGATGAGCCATCTTTCGTTGCCGCCTGACCTGCGGGGCAATATTCAGATTAAGGAGTATGAAGCCGGCCACATGATGTACACGCATGAGGAATCGATGCAAAACCTTGCTCGCGACGTTAGGGAATTCTGTCAATCTTGACCCGCGAATCTCAGCATATTTCGACCGACTTTTTGGTCCTAGGTTCAGGTCTCGCGGGCCTCACCTTTGCGCTCCACGCCGCCGGACACGGTCAGGTGACGATCCTGACCAAGGCCGAGCTTTTTGAATCGAACACCAGTTATGCGCAGGGCGGAATCGCGGCCGCCATTGGCGAAAGTGATTCTTGGAAGCTCCACGAGGAGGACACCCTGACCGCCGGGGCCGGACTCTGCGACCCGGGGGCCGTTCGGTTTTTGGTTCAAAATGCGCCTGATTCTATCCATTGGCTCGCGACCCTGGGCGTGAGATTCGACCGCGAAGAGGGGGCAACTTCCCTCACTGACTGGGCCCTAGGGCGAGAGGGCGGCCACAGCCGCAACCGCATTGTCCACCATGCGGACCGTACCGGCTGGGAAGTCGAGCGCGCCATGAACGCGGCCGTCCGCGCTCACCCCAATGTTAAGATTTTTGAAAACGCTTTTGCAACCGATTTATTGCAGGCGGACGGCCGGTGCGTCGGTGCCCGCGCGGTGCTGGCCGAAGAGCGAGAAGTCGACTTTTTAGCCGCTCAAACCATGCTCGCCACCGGCGGCGCGGGCCGACTTTATCAGCACAGCACCAATCCGCGAATAGCCACTGGCGATGGGTTGGCGCTGGCCCTTCGCGCAGGCGTGCCTTGCAGTGATCTTGAATTTGTACAATTTCACCCCACGACGCTTTATCACCCGCAGTTGCGTAGCTTCCTCATTACCGAAGCCGCGCGAGGCGAAGGTGGCACTCTGCGCACGCACGACGGCGACCGATTTATGTACGATTTCGACGAGCAATTGGAGCTGGCGCCACGCGATATTGTGGCGCGCGCCATTGACGAAGAAATGCGGCGGCGGGACACTTGGTGCGTTTATCTGGATTTAACCCACCTGCCTCGCGAGCGAATCGAAAGGCATTTTCCAACGATTATTGAGAAACTCAATTCGGTGGGAATTCAGCCGCACCGGCACTGGATTCCCATCGTGCCCGCCCAACACTACATGTGCGGCGGTGTGATCACCGATCTAACCGCGCAGACAGGCATGCCGGGCCTCTTGGCTTCGGGCGAAGTCGCGCGAACCGGGGTCCACGGAGCCAACCGCCTCGCCAGCAATTCTCTTTTGGAAGCAATGGTCTTTGCAAAAGCCGGTGCCCAAGCCGCCGTCGCGACCAAGATCGAGCGCCCTACTCATTTCGAGGAGCCGCAGGTTCGTCGCTGCGTCCCCGAAAGTGATGCGATCCGACTCCGGCGCGTGCTGCAAAAAATCATGATGGAGCGTGTGGGGATCGTTCGCCGTGATGCGGGAATGAACAGCGCGCTTATGGAATCGGAAGCATTGTTGAGCGATTTCGCCGCGCTCCCCGAAGCCCCCTATAGTCAGTACTCGATGGAGGCCCACAATTTGCTGACAGTTGCACCGCACCTTATCCGTGCCGCGCTTGCACGGCGCGAAAACGTTGGGCTGCATTTTAATGCCGATTTAGTTCAGTCCTGAGCTTTCGGCAGGGTCGGCAGAGTTCCCTTGACCGCCTTCAAGTGGAGCTGTTGTTCACCCCTTTGAGTGGTTCCTTGCACGGTCACCCATACTCCGCTCCCGTCGATGGCGCAGACCTGCTCCAATTTAATTTGGCTTCCTGATGAAGTAGAGACCAGTCTGACTTCTTTTGGCAGGAACAGCATGAAGGAGGTCCTGCCCGCTCTGGATGCCCACCAGCGAAGTCGATATCCGCCACCATCGTTCGATGCGAAGAGCCTGGGGCCTGATATCAACCGAGCAGGTGAAGTAAGCGCCTGCCACCAAGGGTCGGGCTGAATCCCCAGCGCGCCCCTCAAGAAACCGTGCACCCAAGTCTTTCCCTCCTGAATTTGAGGCATCGAAGTGTAAAGCTGAGTCCCCAGTCGCCATCGCTCGGCGTCATCTTGGCTGAGAACGGCTCCGGATGAAAGGAGGCCATTGGCCACTGGGGAAATCGGCAACGCTAAGCGTCCTGTAAACGGATCGTATGCCCACATCAGCGAGAGGAGCGACGGCGATCCGGTATCGCCTAACGCCCAAGAAGACACTGCCAAAGCCGCGAGCCACTCCGTTTGTTTGGCCTCCTTATCATAAAGTAACTTAAGAGAAGTCACCGCGCTTGGCCACATTTCTGCTTCGCTAATCCATTTTTCTTGGAATTTTCTGATTTGCTGAGCGCTGGTTGGGGCGGCTTCAGCCGTCAACAGGCTCAATGACCGCCTTGCAAAGGTCCCCGGCTGCTCGCCCAGTGTGGGAGCGGCCGTCGCGCGTGCACGCGCGACAATAGCCCTGCCCTC
>JALHPH010000078.1 GCA_022842565.1 Fimbriimonadaceae bacterium | reverse complement strand
GAACTAGCAAAAACTCGGATTCTCGTGTGGGATGCGCCGGTGAGGCTGTTTCACGCATTGCTTGCGGTGGGGTTCTTCTCCGCCTATGGCATCGCAAAGATCCTGGGGGAAGACTCCTCGGCGTTCCCGTTCCACTCCATGATCGGCATGACCCTCGTGGCCATGGTCCTCTTGCGCCTGGTGTGGGGGGTGGTTGGCACGCGGTGGGCCCGCTTCCCGAGCTTGTCGCTTAACCCAGCAGCCCTCTTCCGCTACACCCGTGAGAGCTTCTCGCGCAGCGGAACGCACCATACGGGGCACAACCCCGCCACCAGCTATGTGATGCTGGCGATGTTTGCGCTGGTCCTTGGGATAGGCTGGACGGGCTACCAAATGGGTTTGGGGCAAGAGGGGCTAAAGGGCATCCACGAGCTGATGGCCAATGGGCTCCTGGCGCTGGCGATCATCCACATTGCGGGGGTGGTCGTTTACACCGTACTGAAGCGCGACCCGATTGCGATGAGCATGGTGGATGGGCACAAAACAGCCGCCTCCGGGGATGCCATCCAGAACCAAGCCTGGGTGGCGGGTTCGCTGTTCTTGGTATTGGTGGGGTTCTTCTTCGTCAGCTTGACTAGCCGATTTGACCCCAACACCAACTCGACCACGTGGCCCTTGATTGGGACCAAGCTCCAGTTGGGCGAATCCGAGGGTGGAGAGGCGGCTTACGGAGCTGCCGAAGGCGAATCCGAAGAGGAAGAAGGGGAGTAGCGGCACCTGCGATTGCCATAGGGCGACCCAAAAGCGATCTACGACGAAGCCCACGAGTACCAACGCCAACGCATTGGCAAGCAACCGCCACCCGCAAGCACGGGGTCGAGCTTAGATAACGTGGTCAACGCCGAGCTTGCCCAGAGCATCGACGCGGTCCGACCGACGGGATGCGCCAGGCGAGGGTGATTTCGAGCGGATTTCTCATGGCAGCGGACAGCATACAGGGCCTCCGCCTCGGCGACTGGTCAAGCTACGTTCGCATCGTGCCATGACGCGCCGCGATTGTGTATCCTGCGGGACATGGAATTCGAAGCGGGATTAGCGCACCGGACGTTTGCGGCCCAGACGTTCAATGCGGGGTGGGATCTCATGGATTCGCGGTCGGATGACTTGCAAATGCTGGCGGCGGTGCATGCCAGCCGCTGGCATTGGGCGCACGTCGTCGAAGCCTCAGACCGCGAGCGCTCGATCGGGGTGTGGCAGTGCAGCCGGGCGTACGCGCTGCTGAATGAAGCGAGCATGGCGCGGCGGATGGCGGTTGCCTGCCTCGCAATCAGCCGCGAGCTACCGCCATTCTATCTCGGCTATGCCCACGAAGCGATGGCGCGGGCCCTTGGGTTGGGGGGCGATGCCCCGGCCGCCAAAGCCCACCTCTTGGCGGCGGAAAATCTGCTCCTGTTGGTGGAGGATCCTGAAGAGCGGAGCATCCTCGGCGATGATTTGCGTGGATTGATGGCGCAGCTAAACGGCTAACTGCGGCGAAACAACAAACAACCCCCATCCGCGGTGGGATGGGGGGTTGTTTAGGAGGAGTTTCGGGTTAGGCCACAACCTCCCGCCGGGCGAGTCCGAGGGCAGCGAGGCGGCCTACGGAGCTGCCGAAGGCGAATCCGAAGAGCACGAAGGGGAGTAGCGTCACCCAGCTCGTATCGAAAAAGAGGTTAGGTCACGGAATTTCTGAGATTGCGCACGCTCTTCCGGTTCGTTGCAATCACAGACTTCCCTCCATCGAGGGACACGTTGCGCCTGAGTCGTCGGAGATGTTGCATACAAGTCACCCTCTTCCCTCGCGGGAGAGGGTCCGTGAGCGGTAGCGAACGGGGGTGAGGGGGCATGACAAACACCCTCATCCGGTTAGAGAAAAGAGACTTGCCGTAAACAACACGAGCCTTATCCAGGATTTTGTGCGCCTAAGAGTTATGCATCAATCAACTTCGCGATGATGGCGCCAACTCCCCCAAGGTGCGGCCGGGCGACCCGACGCTTCCTTACAAAACACACCCTTTCATTGGCAGCGGCCATAGAAGACTCCACCGCCCCAATTCCCGGGCTCGTCAGCCGTGCTGCGGCGGCTCAGTTCCGCCATTGGGAAGCGCGATTTGCAAACCTAACAAAATTCACCTCGCAGTTTCGCGCAATATCCCCTATACTGTGCGAATGCAATCAATGCGCAGTGTTCTGGCACTCTGCCTTACCGCGGCCGGCGTCGCGGCGCAGGCGAGTTTTGAGTTGGTGATGGTGGCGGACAATGGCAACGGCACATTTGCCAGCCGTAAAATTCACCGGTTTGATGGCGACAACGGCGTGTACCTGGGGAGCTTTGGCGGGTTTGGGGGCAACATCATCGGTACCCATCTCAACCAGACGACCAACAGCTTGTTCGTTTATACGAACGACTTTCGGCTCGCCGAATACGATTACAACACCGGCGCCCTCAAGCGAGCTTACAATACGGACATCGGCAACACTGCCTACAGCATGGTGGTGGTTCGACCCAATGGGACCAGTGCCGTGCGGCTGGCAGGATATGGAGCGGGAGTGAATACTCCTCTGGCGTACTCGTTCCCCAATGCCGGTGGCACGGGGAGCTTCAGCGCATTACCCGGTTACACTTTTGAAAGTGGGGTGTGGCTCGATAACAATCGCTTCCTTGCTTACTCCATTTCTTCACTCAATGAAAGCGTCGCCCTGTACTCGGTTTCCCCCAGTGGCCTCTCGGGCACCCTTTCAAGCAGTTTCCTTGTCGATATCAACGCGCCTAGCCAGATGACCTACATGTCGGCAATCGATACGGTGGTCCACCCTGCTCCCGAAAGGCTCCTCACGTACTTCCCTTCGCAGAGCACGTGGGGGTTCGTCGCCACGCCGGGCGTTGAGAACCGCCATAGCTCCCGTGCCCACGACGGCTTCTTCACGATGGCGAATCGTGGCGGCGCGTGGTCTTTGGATAAGTACGACAGCACCTTCGGTCAGCGCGGGCAGTTCGCCGCCGGCATGGTCCTCAATCCCGCCAGCATGCAAACCGTCCTCGCTCCCGAGCCAGGCACGATGCTCGCGCTGGGTGCAGGACTGGTGGCCCTGCTGCGCCGTCGACGGCGCGAGCAGTAAAAACCAAACCTCCTTGGAAACTAAGCCGCGTCCTCCGGGCCCCTCCCCCGGAGGGGAGGGAAAGGCTCAACTGCGTTTGCGGCGCTTGGCAAGAAATGCTAAACCGGCACCTACCGCGAGCAGGGTTCCGGGTTCGGGGGCGACGACGGTTGCCATGGAAATAATGCCCGCGCCACCAGGAACGGCCCACCGGTCGGAAACCTGAAGCCCGGACTGATTGAAAGTGGTGATGTAAGAGACGCCACCGCCCACTCCGCCAGCATACATTCGATCGCCGTGAGCGGCATTCACAGCGCGGATACTAAATCCTGGCGTATGGGTGAGCGTCGAGCCGGAAAGCGAAAGGTGGTTGAAAAAGACAAGATTATCAGTC
This sequence comes from Fimbriimonadaceae bacterium, assembly GCA_022842565.1. GTDB lineage: Bacteria > Armatimonadota > Fimbriimonadia > Fimbriimonadales > Fimbriimonadaceae > JAFLBD01. The sequence continues at coordinate 3,925 of JALHPH010000078.1, read as the reverse complement.
CCTGCTTGACCACCAAAAGAAGCCCTATCATTTATCGTCGTCATTCCAATTTGGTTAACAGGTCCTGAATGGTTACTTATACCGGCAGTGGTGCCACTTAAAATGCTGCCATCGAAGCGGCGGGTTGTCCCATTCGCGGCATGCCCATACACTTCGTTAAAATCCGTCGAGTAAGAAACCGAACTGATGCCGGTTAACCCACTGGTAAAGGTCGCAAGCAACGATCCGGTTGGACTAAAGAGCCTAAGTCCATCAGTTACGGGTACGTAAAGCCCGAATCCTGGTCGGAAAGCGATGGACGTAATTCCAAAGTCTGCGCCCAGCGTCCATTCTCTTACAAACGCGCCCGTGTTGTAATTCAGTACGGTGATGCGGCTGATGTTTCCGCCGACGTAATTGTTGGCAACGTAGACGTGCCCATTAACTTGATCGAGCGCAAGCGCGTCTGGAGCGTGAAGGTTATTTGCGCCAAATGAGCCCAGGACAATCCTATTCTCGGGATCGACTCGGCGGATTGCGTTGCTATTGGATTCGGTGATGAGGGTGAGCTCAAAGCTGGCAAAAGCCGGCACGGCGGAAAGAACCGCAAGCGCGGCGATGGGGATAAGGCGGGTTTGAGCTTTCATTGTCAGCTAGTATAAGGGACTTTTTGGGATTTTGGCGTAGATTTTGTGGCCAAATTGCACAATGAAGGCGAATGGGTACGCAACTAGCCCCGCCATTCAGGGCAGGATGCCGGTGTTTAGAGTCTTGACTCGTTAGATTCACGTGCTCGCCGTGACATAGAGCGTCTTGCCGTCCGCATCTCCCCAATGGAGATTCTTGGCACTCCTCAAACGACTTCGGATTCAGATGCGAACCGTCTAGCCAGGGTCGCACAGGGCCGTCGCGCAGACATAATCCGACAATCCGGCCTTGTTCGCCACGAGCCCAAGGTGGAACCAGTCGCCCTCGCGGCCGGACGCGTACTTGTAATGGTAAGCGCCAAACAAAACGATTCCGTTCGAGATGCTAGACTGAATTGTGGGAAGCCATGCTGATTGGTTGCAGGATCCAGATGCCAGCGCCATCGTGGACGCCCTGCCGCGGCAAGTCCTCCCGGCAGGCATGCTGGCCTTTCAAAAAGGAAGCTCATGCGACGGGTTGCCGATTGTGCTGTCGGGCCGGATCCATGTTCTTTTGATTCACCCTAGCGGGCGCGAACGGTTGTGGTACTCCGTGCGCGCAGGAGATCTCTGCCTTGCGAGCGCAAGTTCACTGTTTGACCGAGGGCCACTGCGTGCCACTGCCGAGACCGTCGAGCCAACCGAGTTGGTGGTGCTTCCTCAGGCCGAATTCGACAGACTCCTCGGGCAATCGGAGTCGTTTCGGGCGGCGGTGCTCAGCACGTTTTCAAGGCGCATGGCTCACGATTTGCGCGAACTCTATGACGAGACATTTCTTACCGCGCAAGAGCGGTTGGCTGCCTGGCTTCGTCGGGCTGAACCGGTGGTATGCGTGACGCACGCGGACCTCGCAGTGCGGCTCGGCATGTCGAGAGAAGCGGTTTCTCGGGCACTTGCCCAGTTAGCGAAGTCCGGGGCCGTTCGGCTTGGTCGCGAACGAATCGAAGTGATTGACCTGGATAAGCTGACTTCCTAGTCCTTGTTCAACCGGCAGGTGCTGAATCCAAACAACCGGTAGAGCGGGCAAAATCCCGCGAGAGCCGTCAGCAATGGGACCAGCCCGATGAGCCCCAGCAGAGCAGTGGGCATCGGCAAGAATGCAAAAGCGCTGAAGAAGAGGCCAGCGATAACAAGTCGTCCAATCCGGTCTGTGACGCCAACATTTCGATAGTTCATGACAGCAATAGACTAGGCCATTGGGACGCGGCTATTCTGTAACGTTCATCACGCGATGGCGAAAATGCGCGCCAATCATGCTCTAGCTCGATCGAGCGTGGCGGAGCAGTTAGCTGGTGCGGCTTGCATCCAGAGGCGCAAGTGAGTTGGCCTCTATCAAGCTCCCAGGACGCCACGCAATGATCGGCTCTTACCAACACTAATCGGAAAGCCCCGATCGTTGAGATCGAGACTTCCCTTAAGGCCTCGCGCCTTCACCGCTCGTACTAGCCGGGCGTCAGTTGCGCACACGATGGACGGCAATCCCGCGGCTCGCACAGCTGAGCCAGAGTTCATAGCCATCCTTTACCGTTCGCACTTCGCAGTCGTAGATCTGGGTGTGGGGCAACCCGCCCCACTGTGGAGCCCCATCAACCGGGCCAGCAAATACACCCACGTTTTTTCCGTCCCACCAGCACAGTCCACCGTCAAAGTACTGGTGCGTTGACGTGTAGGTCATCCATAGGCGTCCATCCGGGGTCACGGCGAGAGGCGAGACGAACTTCCCGGGGAATGGCCAGCCTGTTTCGTACCTCAACATCGAATATGCGCCAGTATTTGGATTAAGCTGGATGAGCCCCCCGCCCGTGCCGCCTGCGCCAAGCATTACCGTGGCCCCAAGCCAAACGTTGCCCTTTCGGTCCACTGCCATCCCCGAGAACTGATCGCTCTGAGAGGTGAGTTCTGGGAAGTCTTCTATCTGTCTCGAGAATGAGTAAATGCCATCTGTCCGCTTGACCTCGCTCCCGGTGTAAGCCCAGACCGTTCCAAGCCGCGACGGGTCGCGACGAACGTCTGCGCCCCAGCCCACGATCCCGACTTGATTCCAGCTCGTACCGTTGTGGAAAGCCAGGCTGTAGTAGTCGCCGATAGCCCAAAGCCGCCTGAGCGAGTCTTCGGCATAACCACGGACGGTTGAGGTGCCGCCCAAGTCCGTCCACGAAGAGCCATCCCAAACGTGCGTCCCATCGTACGTAGGATTCACCGCCACCTTTCCATTTGCTCGAGCAAAAACGGCTTGAGCGTTGTCCGAGGGGAAGGGCCACGCCTGACCGAGTCCGTAGGTCAGCTGGTTGAAGTTAAACCAGCGCGTGCCGTCGAACTTCACCATGCCGCCAACCCCGGGTCCGCCATTGCTGCCGGCATAAACACTGCCGTCGGGAGCGAGTGCGAGGTCGCTGTTCCAATTGTCCATGTTCGCGTTGTTCGAAACGCGGTGCCGCTGCCATGTTCCAGTAAGCGGATCTCGCTTCGCGGCCCCTCCGGCGCCGCAGGCCCAGATCGCCCCGGTTGAATCAACCCCCAGGTCAACCGTCCAGAAGCTATTCCCCCAGTCCCCCCGGCTTTCCCAAGTTGCTCCGTTAAACAGCCAAATTTGGTTAGTGCCCGCGGCTACGGCCTGCCCGGACGCAAATGCGTTCAGGCGCTTTACTCCTTGCGGCGGGGCGGGGCGTCCAATCCAGCTTCCGTCCGGGCGTCTGCAATCGAGTACCGTCGCGACTCCTCCCGAGAGTGCCCGGTGGATCCATAGGTTCCCGGAGGCGTCGACACTGCGCGTGCCCGCCATATTTCTCGGGTTGCCAGTGGCGGCAGAGAAAGTGGTCCAGGTTCCAGTTGTGCTGTCGAAGCGTTGAGTCAATGCTGTCGAGTCATCGCCCGGAGCGGCCCAAAGGTAATAGCCTCCCCCTGGCCGCGGTTGTAGGGCCAAGCCCTCCGGACGCGCGGTTCCGAGGAATGTCCATGCCTTTGTCGTAGGGTTGAATCGCATCATCCCCCCTCCACCCCACACGGTTGCGTATCCGCTTGCCCAAATCGTGCCGTCGGGAGCGATTTCGATATTCGTAACCCAACCTCCCGGCCATGGAGAATTGTCGCTTCCGTACCGCTTCAGCGAGGCTGGTCCAATGCTGGGATTGAATTTGAGTACTCCCCGGCCCGTCCCCATCCAAAGGTTGCCCTGCGCGTCGCTCGTGATGTCTCGCACACGGGTAGTTCCCGTGTTATTGGGGTGTCCGATCTCCCGATAACTCACATTGGAAATATTC
>JALHPH010000077.1 GCA_022842565.1 Fimbriimonadaceae bacterium | reverse complement strand
TGGATTTGGAATGGTCGGACGAGTTGACGGTCAACTTGGTTGGCTCGTTCGAGGCCGATCCGGCTAACGACCTCATTTCGATCTCCTCGCCTCTCGGCGAGGCGATGATTGGTAAGAGTGTCGGCGACGAGTTTGAAGTCGAGGCTCCGGCCGGGAAGCAGCACTACCGTGTCTTGGCGATCGAATAGCACCTATTTCCTCTTTGCGGTGGCGTGCTGTGGCTGCCAACCCGGTAATGCGCCCACGCAGAACATTCCGAGCGTTGAGACCAGTCCGGCGCTGGGAGGCACCCGCCCCGAAGTGGTGATCGAGCCGTTCCGCAGCATCGAAACAGAAGCGCCTTATCTCATCCGGCAAGGCAAGCGCCTCTTTGTGGGCGAACTGGAAGACAACGTTTTCTCACTTTTCTTGAAGCCAGCGTCAGCGCGGGACTTCTTCGAAGAACCGCCTATTTCGGGTGCTAACTACACCGCGCGAGGCTGGCAAACGGGTGTGGAGAGCTTCGGCGCGGTGTTCCTGGGCGAGCGCATGGTGCTTGGGCAATACACAGTGGATCAGGCGTCGGTAGAGACAACGCAAGAGCTCATCACCCTTTACGAGAATGCGCTTGGTTCGACCTCGGTGCAGTTTGTTCCGGGCAAATACGGAACCTATCGGTTCTGGCAGCGCGGCTCGGTCCGCCTGATGCTCGTGACCACTCAGGGCGTGAAAGGTGTGCGCAGTGTTTCCGTGGCAGTTGGCCATTTTAGACTGATGGACGGCTTGCGCATGGACGCGACTTCGGCCAGGCTGGATCTTACAGAGGCAGCGAGACTCATCGATTCGCACGGGCGGTTGGCCGACGCGGTCCCGGGTAGCGATCAGCCCTGAAACTTTTTCGCTGGTGCTCCGCGTCTATAAACCTGTGACCAATCGTGGTCATAAATCTAACAAGCCAGGAGGTGGTGCCAGTCAATGAATGAACAATGTACACACCAGGGAGGTCGTGGGTTTTAGCGCCCGCGACTCGGTTCGCCGGGGACAGTGATGAAGTCACGGTCTTTCTGGTTCCCGAAAAAGTGACCCCTCTCCAATCGGAGCGGGGTCCGCTTTTTTATCAAGGCTTGTTCAGGCATAGTCTAATGGCGTCTTCTAAGTTCGAGTGCTGGAACGAGAACCCAGCATCCAGGGCGGCCTGAGGCGTCGCGCGGGTGCTCAGGGTTGCTACGGCCGGTTCTGGTCCGCCGAGCGCTCGGAACGCCTGCAGAGCCAACCTAGGCGCTGGCGGTGACCAGGGGCGGCCAATGACCTTTCGCATGGTAGCCATCAATTCTCCGTTGCGCACTGGCTCAGGCGCGGCGCCGTTCAAGATGCCCGTGCGGCCAATCGCCCAAACCATCATGCGGGCAAGATCGTCGACGTGAATCCAAGGCACCCATTGCTTTCCTGATCCAACCGCTCCGCCCAAGAATGCCCTCGTGAGTTTGGCCAGGAGTGGAAATGCTCCACCATCGCCGCCGATGACAAAACCGGTCCGGATGATGACTTTTTTGGTATGCGGGGTTGCTGCGGAATCAAGCGCCGCTTCCCACGCCAAACAGGTGGAGACTAAGAAATCCTCTTTGGGGCCAGCGGCTGAGGCCTCGGTCAGCAGTGCTTCGCCGCGATCACCATAAAACCCCACCGCAGAGCCCTGAACCCAATGGCAGGGAGGTCGCTTGGCTTCGGAGATTGCCTTAGCCAGCACGGCGGTGGCGTCCACGCGCGAAGCAACAATTTTCATTTTGGTCTCGGCGGTCCAGGGCTGGGCAACGTTCTCGCCGACCAAGTTGATGACCGCCTCTGCGCCCTCCAGCGCCTCGCGCCATGGGCCGAGCGTCCGCCCGTCCCACTGCAGATCGGATTTTGCAGACCGACCAAGAACCTGCGGCGTGTACCCCCCGCGCTTGAGTTCATTCACCACGGCGCGCCCAACGAATCCGCTTCCGCCTGCTATGATGACCCTCAATTTTCAACCATCCATTGCTTCATTAAGTTCTGTTCAAAACCCAGCACCTGTAGGATTCGCGCCACGACGGTATCGGCGAGCTCCTCCAGGGAATTGGGGTTGTGGTACCAAGCAGGGCAGGCGGGCAGAACGGTGGTTCCGGCTTCAGCGAGGGTGGTGAGATTTCGGAGCATGATGACATTCCAGGGCATTTCGCGCGGCACCACCACCAGCGGGCGGCGCTCTTTCAGGCAGACATCCGCGGCGCGAGTGACCAAATCGTTGCTGATTCCGTTCGCAATTCGCCCGACGGTGCCCATGCTGCAGGGGACGATCACCATGCCGTCATGACGAAACGAGCCGCTCGCGGGAGGAGTAAAGAAATCGCGCTCGCTCAGAAGCTCGGTGTTGTCGATTGGCTCTCCCAGCCAGCCGGCCAGGTCGAACTGCTCCCGAGAAATGGGGATCTTGAGCTCGGTCCGGGCGACCTGGAACGCTTGCTCACTCATGGTGAGATAAATGCGCTCGCATTGTGGCGCGGCGAACTTCAAGAAGCGCTGGGCATAAATCGCCCCGCTCGCGCCCGTGATGCCGACAACTAGCTTCTTCTTAGAATGCACACCGTGAGTTTACGGCTTCTACTCGCGCATGGTCGCGAACTCAACGAAGTAGACCTTCAGAACAGGTCCCTCGTCAGAGTCCCAACCGGGCGTTTCGACAGCTGTCAGGTCGACTTTAGCGATATCGCCGGGCCGGGGCAGCGGAGCCGCATGGGCATGCTCGTCATGCTCTTCTTCGTCCTTCTTCTTTTTCTTCTTGGACTTGTCCTCGGGTTCTTCCTCCACGTGCATCGCGTGGAGCGCGTGATTAAAGTCTGAAGCAAGCAGTTGGCGTAGCTTGGGTCCAAAACCGGGAGTATTGATATCGCGAACGCTCACCGTGGCGAGCCGCTCCATGGCGACTTGGCGCAGCAAAAGCTCTTCGGCGCTGGGGCCCTTCGCCTTTCCGCCGTGACCATCGCCGCCGCCACCACCAATGTGTGCGTTCTTATCCAGCTGAACAGCGATATTGGCCCGCAAGAAGTATTCGCGCTCCGTCAGGTTCACGATCATCTCTTTTTCGCCAAGTGGCATGACCGAGCCGAGTTCTGGCTCCGGAACCTTCACTTCTTTTGGCGCGGATCGGCCGAACATGAAGTAACCTCCACCGGCAAGGACCGCAACAACGGCGATCATAATCGGCATTTTTCCGCCTTTCTTTTTGGGTGCTTCAGCTGTTTCCGACATGCTGTAAGGATTATCGGCAGAACCTGCTTCAGAGTTTAGCGGTCGCGAACCAGGCAATTTTGCGCCTGTACGGTACACTCGTGCGTCTTAGGCATTGCCATAGGTGAAGTCTGCTCATGTCTGAATTGAATGTGCTCCGAATACAGGGAGGTCAGCGGCTTGAAGGTTCCGTTGAGATTCCTGGCAGCAAAAATGCCGCGTTGGCAATTCTTTCCGCCGTCCCGCTGGTGAGTGGCGTGACCCGATTACGCAACTTGCCCGATGTTCGCGATGTGCGCATTAAGTTGCAGTTGATGGAGCAGTACGGCATGACGGTGACCCATGGCGAGGGTTGGACTGAGATCGATGCCACCCACCTGAAGGCCGCTGAAGTTGGCGAGGGTTTGGTCCGCCCGATCCGCACCTCCTTCTACCTCTTGGGTGCGCTGCTGGCTCGGCTTGGCAAAGTCTCGCTGCCGGCACCAGGAGGCTGCAAAATTGGAGCTCGGCCCGTCGATTTCCACATTAAAGGATTGGAGCTCATGGGAGCGAAGATCGAACTGGAAAGTGGTCATTACCATGCCGAGTGCGAACAGCTGAAAGGCGCAGAGATCTACCTGGACTTCCCAAGCGCGGGTGCGACCCAGCACCTGATGGCCACCGCCACGCTAACCCATGGTCTCACCGTTATTCAAAACGCCGCCATGGAGCCCGAAGTTTTGGCCCTTGCCGATTTCCTAAAGGGCGCTGGAGCCAAAATCGACGGCGTTGGCACCAGTACCATCACGATCACTGGTGTGGAAGCGCTCCAACCCTCCGAATCCAGGGTTCCCGAGGACAGACTTCAAGCCAGCACCTATCTTCTGGCTGGTGCCATCACTCAGGGCAACGTGACCGTAATCGGCGTGATGCCCGAGCACCAAATGGCTCTCGTTAACAAGCTGCGGGAGGCCGGAGCCGAGGCCGAAGAGGGCCACGACTGGGTGCGCGTCTCTTGCAATCGGCGGTTGAAGGGAATTCGCGTCAAAACCATGCCTTACCCGGGCTTCCCGACCGATATTCAGCAACCGATGGCCGCGGTCCTGGCACTCGCAGAGGGGTCGAGCGTGGTGGAGGAGACGATTTATGAGAGCCGCGTAGGCCACGTTTCCGAGCTGAACCGCATGGGCGCGAACATGCGCCTGGAGGGCCGGAGCACCTTGATTGAAGGTGTCGAACAGATGAGTGGGGCGATCGTGGAGGCGAGCGACCTTCGTGCAGGCGCGGCTCTGGTACTTGCCGGACTCGCCGCCAAGGGCGAAACCGTGGTCCGAAATGTCCACTTTATCGACCGAGGCTACGAGAACCTAGAAAACCACCTTTCCAAACTCGGGGGTAGCATTGAGCGCATACCCCTGGAGGAATGGGAGGAAGCGTATCGACCTGCTTCCCCCCGATAATCTTTGAGACTCGTACAAGAAATCGGCATCGACCTCGGCACGGCAAATCTCCTCGTTTATAAACGAGGGAAGGGTGTCGTATTGCAAGAGCCCACGGTGGTTGCAATTGCCACCCAATCCGGAAAAGTGCTCGCGGTTGGCCTGGAGGCACGCGATATGCTCGGGCGGACGCCTGGCAACATCACGGCCATTCGTCCGATGAAGGACGGCGTGATCGCCGATTACACCACCACGCTCAAGATGTTCGAATACATCCTGAACAAAGTCTGTGGAAACAAGCGATTTTTCAAGCCGGTGGTCCTGGTTTGTGTGCCGAGCGGCGTGACCAACGTCGAGCGCCGAGCAGTCATCAAGGCCGCCAAAGAGGCCGGAGCAGGGCAGGCGATGACCATTGAAGAGCCAATGGCTGCAGCTATCGGCGCGGGCTTGCCGATCGCGGCCCCAGGTGGCAACATGGTCATCGACATCGGCGGTGGCACCACCGATATTGCCGTGATCAGCTTGGGCGGCATTGTCCTGAGCGAGAGCCTTCGCGTCGCGGGCGACAAACTCGACGAAGCGATCGTCCGGCACATTCGCAATTCTTACAATCTGCTGATTGGCGAGCCAACCGCAGAAGACATTAAGCTGAAGATTGGATCAGCCTTCCCGCTCGAAGAAGAATTGCGCATGGAAGTGCGTGGCCGCGATATGGTGGCGGGCCTGCCCAAAACCGTGCAAGTGACCAGCGAGGAGATTCGCGACGCCCTGAGCGACCCGGTTCGACAGATCGCCGAGAAGCTTTGCGCCGTGCTCGAAGAGACCCCGCCCGAACTTGCGAGCGACATCATTGAGCGTGGAATTGTGCTGACCGGCGGCGGCGCGCTGCTGCGTGGGCTGGACCAGTTGCTCCAAAGCGTGACCGATATCCCCGTGCGGGTGGCCGAGAACGCTCTGGATTGCGTCGCAGTGGGAACGGGTCGCGCGCTGGAACAGCTGGATGCCATCCGCGCGAGCGGGGCAGTCAGTGATCTTTAGTCTGTTGCTCTCGGTGGCTCTCGCCGCGCCCGCTGGTGTTTCGCAGCGTGAAGCGGAGTTCGGATTTAACCAAATGGTGAAATCCTTGCGGGCTTCCGGTGTTTCTGCATCCGAGGTCAAAATGCCTTCGCAACCTACGCGCGGGAGCATCATTCTGGCTTTCAATCAACTGGCAACGGCGACAATCGAAGAAGCCCAGTATTTTCCGCCGCCCCCACCTGAGGGACCTAAGGCGCTGACCACGGGCCTCAATGCTAACGAACAGCAAGCGCTCGCACGATTGGTGCGCTGGCAGTTGGTGGATTCAAACGCATGGATCGTCGTGCGGTCCGATGTGCCGCCACCGGGCGAACTCGGGCGCATCATGGGTGCATTCCTGGCGCGCGCTGCGGAATTGGTTCATGAACCCCACCCCAAGTACAGCCCCTACCTCGCCAAACCCTGAGGATTGCCCCGTAAGAATGCAGGATCGGACCTAGGCTTAGTTCGGTTCAAGCGCAGGATGGGTTATCATGATGGAGTCATGCGAAGCCTTGCCCTCCTTGCGACCCTTGGTGTCGCCGCCACTTCTTTCGGCGCAATCTTGGTCGATACCGGGTTCAACACCACTTCAGTGCCCCCGTACGTTGCCGGACCGCTTGATACGCAAAATGGCTGGATCGGTCTGGGAAGCGCAGATTTCATCGTAACGGCTTCGGCAGGTGTCGGCGGTTCGCAGGGCGTGGTTAGTGATTCATCCGCTTACTCGTCGGCGTTCGCTTATCTCCCATTCGCATCGCAAACTGCTGGGCTCGTCGTGACCCGAGTTCGCCTCAACTACAATGATTCAACTCCGGCCACTCGCGCGGATAACTCGGCTTTCGGTCTGGAGGGTTGGAACGCCAGCGGGACCGAGAGCTACGGCACGCTCGTGCTGGGCGCTAACGGTCGCCCAATGCTTCGGGGCGGCTCGGCCGATGCAGTCTTCCAATCGACCCTTCCGATCACCAACGCGAACACTTGGTACGATCTCATTCTGGTCGTTGCGCCTGGCCTCAAGAAAGTCGACGGCTACGTGAATCAGCAGTGGCTGGGGCAAATTCAAAATAACACCACCGCAACCGGATTGACCGGACTGACGGATGTCGATTTGGTCGGATATTCCTTCGGCGCGGTTGCCAGCGATTACGGCGTCGATCCTCTGAATGGAGGCTTCAACGCGGCCACTTTTGATGATTACAAAGTCGAGACGCTCCCCGTTGGGGCCGTGCGCGGCACCGTGACATTGGAGAACTTTGTGGGCGCAGTCAATGGTCGCGCCGTCACCGTCGAGGTGCGCAACACCAGCGGCACCGTGCTTGAGACCCTTAACACGTCGCTGGATGCCAGCGGGCAATACACCGTCGCTCCTGTCTCGCGCGGAAACCTGTCGATCGCGGTGAAGGCATCGCACTGGCTGGCCCGCGCCTACAGCATCAATCACACCGATATGGGTTCATTGTTCGGGAGCGTTTCGTTGCTGAATGGCGACGTGACCGGTGACAATGAAATCGGCCCCAGCGATTTCAGCGCTCTGTCGCTTGCCTTCGGCTCGTTCCTTGGCGATCCTAACTTCAATGCGGAAGCGGACCTGAACGGCGACGACGAAGTGGGTCCCGGGGACTTTTCAATCCTGGCGGGCAATTTCGGCCAGTTCGGCGACTAAAGCTGGCGCGAGAAACGAATCAAGTGAGTCCGCGCTTCACGCGCGGACTTTCCAAGATAGAGCACATAAGTCTCGCTTTGGCGCGA
>JALHPH010000076.1 GCA_022842565.1 Fimbriimonadaceae bacterium | reverse complement strand
CGGCCCTACGCGCTCGGACTCATGTACCGAGCGGTGAGCCTAGCCCCGCGCAATTCGTTGACGGACGAGGCATCCACTCTCAAGCTTTGGCAGATGGACCCGCGCCCCGTACCCGCCATTGCGTGCAAATGCCATACCGTGCCCGAGGTTGGCGAAATTTTCTGCCCGAACTGCCGTAAAGCCCATGTTTTGGAGCATGTGCAAAGCCACGTGGGGCGGCGACGCTCTGGCATGCAATTGGTAGCGGCTTGGGGGCTGGGTGTTCTCATGATCCTGGTGATGATCGGCTCCACTGCATATGGAACTGGCGCTATATTCGTCACCGTGCCGTTGACGCTGCTGGCCGGGGCATTCCTCGCCTGGCGCATTTGGCAAGAGGGGCGCGCTTAGTGTTCAAAACCCTCGACCGGTACGTGGTCAAAGAGATGCTGGTGCCGCTCATTCTGGGCACGTTGGTAGTGGTGGTCATGTTCCAGGCGAACTGGCTCATCGCTCTCTACAAGGAGTTTCAGCTAGACCGCGTACCGCCGGGAGCGATTCTTCAATACATCCTTCTCAAGACTCCCGGATTTTTGCAGCTCACCCTACCGGTGGGCGTGGCGCTGGCGTCGTCGCTCGCAGTCTCGCGGATGGCCCGCGAAAGCGAGCTCACCGCGATTCGTGGTGCGGGCGCACCTATCCGTCGCATTGTGGTCCCCATCATGTTCATGGGTGCCCTCGTGGCGGGCGTGAATTTCTTTATCGGCGACTACGTGATGCCGCGCACCGAGCCACGTGCTAAGCAACTCCAAACCGAGATCGGCATGCTTGGCACGTTGCAGCCAATCAAGCAGAATGTGATGATCAACTTGGATCGCTACGCTGCCTTTTTCGGCTCGGTGGTGGCCAACCAAGAGCGGATCGATCTGGATGACATCCTGCTGATCGAGCGAAAGGGCTCGGAGGACATCCTGCTGGTGACGGCTAAGCGAGGAGTCTACGAAAACGGGCTATGGACGATTCAGGAACCGGTTACGGTGGCGCTACGCGGTGGGACGGTTCTAACTTTTGAACCCAAAAAAGACCCGCTCATCATTCGGGAGCGCATCTCGGTGCCACAGTTCTTCCTGACTCCGCAGCCGGAAGAACAGACTACGCGACAGCTTCTGGTACTCATGAGCGAAGCCCGCAAACAAGGCCGCGAAACAACCTGGCTGGAGGTGGCGTTGCATATGAAGATTGCGGTTCCGCTCACGTGCCTGGTTTTTGCGCTGACCGGGCCGGTGATGGCAGTGGCCTTTGTGCGGCGAGGGCCGTTTGTGGGAGTGCTGCTCAGTCTGCTAGTTGTGCTGCTCTATTACAACCTCTTCGTGATTTCGACACAGATTTTGGGTCGGAATGCTTGGGTGGCACCGTGGCTGGCCGCGTGGGCACCCAACCTACTATTGCTTTTCATGGGGGCGATTTGGCTGCGCAAGCTCGAATAGGCTGGCTGGCATTGGTCGCCGCGTTGCCTGGGTTCACGCTGGCGCAGTGGGCGTCACTTGGCAAGGCCGTCGAGCGGGCCATGCAGCCGACGCCGACGCAGCAGGCCGTGCCCGAGGATCAGCGATTCCAGGTGATCTCGGCGGCCGAGATGACGCGCGACGGGGACGAGGTCCGCGCTGACGGCGGCGTGAAATTCCGGTTCCGCGAGTACAAAGTCACGTGCGACCGCATGGAAGGCAATGTGCGGACGGAGGTGTTCCGGATGTATGGGAATGTCCAGCTCCGTTCGACCGACCTGAGCGTGACCGGCGAGTTTGTACAGCTAGATGCCAAGGCCAAGAGCGTGAAGTTTCGAAGCTCGCGCGGTGAGCTTTCGCCGAACCTGCTGAAAGGGCCCGCCCAGGCACCGCTCTACGTGCGCGGGAACGGCGAAGGGACCGAGCAACGCTTTATCCTCAGCGACACCGGCGTCACGACGTGCGAACTGGATCACCCGCACTGGGAGATTCGGGCGAAGACGGTGGATGTGCGGCCCAACGATGTGGTCGTGCTGCGCGGGGCGTCGTTCCGCATCGGCAACCGAACGCTCTTCACGATCCCGTACCTCTCGCTGCCGCTCAACGAGTCCCTGCCGCGTTACCTACCCGAGGTCGGGAGTTCGCCGGACGAGGGGTACTTCATCAAGACCCGATTCGGCCTTGATACGCGCGGTTTGGACTTGCTGGATGCCAAAGTCGACCTGATGACGCGGCGCGGAGTCGGCCTGGGCGCAGACTACCGGTACGCCCTCGGAACGCTCGCCGCCTATGGGCTTTTGGGCAACGAACGTTCGGTCCAAATCAATCAGGAGCATCGCCAACGGCTATTAGGCGGCCAGTTTGAAATCGCCAACAACTACTCGCGCCGGAACTACCTGACGTCTCCCCAGAACACGACATGGAATCTGCGCACCAGCTACGCGGTGCCTGGTGCGAGACTCAACATTAACCGCGGCACGAACGAATCCGACACCTTCCGGAGCGAGAATCAGAACACGACTTTGCAACTCAATGGTACGGTTTCGGATTGGCAGCTCTCGGCGACCGGTGGTCTCAACCAGTCGCTGTCGCGGTCAACGGCGGGCACGCAGTTTCGGTCCGACCGGAGAGTGGCCGAGGTCCGCACCCGGGCGGTGCGGCAATTTGACGACCTCGACCTTGAGCTCCTTTATGACCGCACGATCCCTGTGAGCGAGGTTGTCGGGTTCTTTAACTCGTCCGATCAGACGCCGCTGGTCCAAGTCCGCAGCGACACCAAGCGGCTCCTGGGTTGGGGCGAGAACCTGAACTTGCTTTTCTCGGTCGGCGAACTGGTGGACCCCGCCCGCCGCCGACCGATTTCGCGGTTCTTGTTCGAATCGCTCCTGAACCGCTGGACGACGCAGCACGGTCGTGCGCGGGTTTCGGCGACGGGGCGCTTCCGACAATCGATGTACAGCGATGACACCGCTCAGTTCGTGTTGGGCGGCACCATGAATGCTGAGTACCGGTTGACCCCTACGGAATCCATCCAGCTCAACTACAGCTATCTGCGGCCCCAGGGCTTCACTCCACTTTCCAATGATCGAGTCGGGCGCACCGATTCGGCCAGCCTTGAGATGAACATTCCGGTGGCGCCCGCGCTGAGAGCAGGGTTCGGTACCGGCTACGATTTGGTGGACCGCCCAGACAAGGTGACGCCCTGGCAAACGGTCGTCTCGAGATTGGAGTACCAGCCGGGCAACTCCCTGAAAGCGTCTGTGATCAGCACCTACGACCCGTTCAACCAGATCTGGCAATCGGTGCGGACGGAGGCGAACTATCAGGAGGGCGACCTTCGGCTCTCGGTCGGAGCGCGCTACGATGGCACGCGGCATACCTGGGGCACCGTCAATGTGTTGGCGGACGGCCTACGGTGGGGGAATTTGGGCGTGAGCGCACTCTGGAATTACAACGGGTACACGCGTGAGCTTGACTCGCAGCAGTACGCCTTGATCTACGACATGCACTGCACCGAGGCCATTTTGAACTGGACGGAGAACCGCACCGGGTTCCGCAACGGCCGGTTCATCGAGTTCACGATCCGTGTGAAAGCGCTCCCATTCAGGAACATCTTCGGCACTGGCTCGCGCGGCCAGCAACTGGGCAGCCTGGGTGGATTCGGGTTCTAAAATGCCATCCTCTTGGGATATGAACCGCCTGGTCATCGCCACCCACAACGCTAAGAAAGCGGGCGAAATGGTCACAATCTTGACGAAGCAATATCCGCACCTGGAAGTGCTGACCCTCGCCGATTTTCCCGGCGCGCCGGAGCCGGACGAAGACGGCACGACCTACGTCGAGAACGCCAGCATCAAGGCCGAATCTGCGTTTGCGTTTACGGGCGAATGGTGCTTGGCCGATGATGCCGGGCTCGAAGTGGACGCGATGGGCGGCGCTCCCGGTCTACACAGCAAGCGATTTGCCGGTGAAGATACGACATTCTCAGAAAAAATGCAAGTTATATTGCAAAACTTGCACGAAAAGAGCGGCCGGAGCGCGCGGTTCCGGTGCTGCGTCGCGCTCGTGGGGCCGGGTCACCCGGTGAAGACCTTCGAAGCGACCTGCGAGGGTGTGATCGCCGATTCGCCGAGCGGCGGCGGCGGCTTCGGGTACGACCCGATCTTCTGGTTGCCCGAACTGGGCTGCACGATGGCTGATCTCACTGCCGAACAGAAGCATGCGATCAGCCATCGAGGCAAAGTGCTTGCCGTCCTCGCGGACTACTTAGCGGGACTTGTTTAGCGCAGGCTGACGACGACGAGCCTCAACCGCCGATTCATACATCGCTTCGTATTCGGCGCTGCGCTGAACCCAGCTGAAGTCGGTTGCCATAGCTTGGCGCACGCGATCGGGCCAAGTGGCTTTGTCGCGGTAGGCGGTCAGCGCGCGCAGCACCGTATCGAACAGCTGGCGAGCAGACTTTTCTTGGAACACAAAACCGTTTTGGTTCTCGAAAATCGTGTCGGCCAGACCACCGGTGGTGCGAGCGATCGGCAGCGTGCCGTATCGGCACGCGATCATCTGCCCGAGTCCGCAAGGCTCGAAAGCGCTCGGCATCAAGAAAAGGTCGCTTCCCGCATAGATTCTCTGAGCGAGCGGAGCATCGTAACGCTCGACGAACCGGACCGATTCGGGCCATTCGTTTTCGAGGCTGCGGAGTTGCTGGGCGGCCCAGGGATCGCCGGTTCCCAGCGCCACAAACTGCACGCCTTCGCCCAACATGCCGTAGGCTTGGCGCAGGATCAGATCGAAGCCTTTCTGGTTGGAAAGCCGGCTCACGATGCCAAACAGCGGGGCGTCGGGCGCGATGGGCAAGCCCAGTTCACGCTGCAAGGCTGCTTTGCAAGCGGCCTTTCCGCTTAGGTCATCGGCGGTGAAATTTTGGGCGATGAAATGGTCGGTCGCTGGGTTGAAGAACTCATAATCGATGCCATTGAGGATGCCCAAGAGCTTGCCCTCCTCTCGCATCGGTCCCATCAGGCCCCAGAGACCCTCGCCGTACTCGGGCGTGGTGATTTCGCGGGCGTAGGTTGGGCTCACGGTGTTCACCTTGTCGGCGTACACGCAGGCAGATTTGATGAAGTTCACCGCGCCGAAGGTCTCAAGCTGCTCGGCGTTGAATAGCGACGAAGGCAGTCCCGCTGCTTCCACAGTGTCCGCGCCAAAAATGCCCTGATAGTGCAGGTTGTGAATGGTGAAGACCGTGGCGGTATCGGCAAAGGCCGTCCCGCCCTTTTCTCGGGTCAGGACCGGCAGAAAGCCGGTATGCCAATCATTGGCGTGGAGCACATCGGGGATCCAATTGAGGTCCCGGCAGGCATCCAGAATCGCTTGCGCAAAGAATAGGTAGGTGTCTCGGCCATAGGCGTAGACCTCTTCGCTTCTGCGGGTGTTCTCGAAGGTTCCAGGCGAACCGATAAGCCACAGCTCCACGCCGTTCAGGTGCGTGCGCCAGAGATTCAGCCTCGGCGTCCAGTGCGCGTTGACGCGAACCGGCACATCGTGCAGCAGTTGCTCGGCGCCATCGAGCGCCATGCCGTAGGCGGGCATCACCAGGCGCACATCGTGGCCACGAGCAGCAAGCGCCTGGGGCAGGGAGCCTGCCACATCGGCGAGCCCCCCTACCTTTGCCAGCGGTGCCACTTCAACAGAAGTAAAAAGTATTCGCATCCCACAAGAGTTTTCGGTCGGTCGGTCGAACCACGGCACCGGTAGTGCTGCCAGGTGTCGGGTTGTTACAGAGCTTCGATGAGCACGGCAGTGGCTTCGCCACCGCCAATGCACGGAGTGCAGATGGCGTAGCGCCCGCCGCGTCGCCGCAATTCGTGCAGCGCCGTCAGCAGCAAGCGGGTTCCGGTCATACCGATGGGGTGGCCGATGGAGACTGCGCCGCCGTTCACATTCATCTTTTCGAGCGGGATGCCGATCTTCTGCGCCACCACGAGCGAGACCACGCTGAAGGCTTCATTGACCTCGAAAAGATCGATATCGCCTACGCTGAGCCCGGTTTTTTCGAGCAGCTTTTGGACCGCGAAGGCGGGCGCGGTGGTAAACCACTGCGGCTCTTGGGCGTGCTGGGTGTAAGCGACAATTCGCCCCAGCCCGGTTTTGCCATTGGCTTCGGCCCAGTCGCTGCTGGCGATGACGAGGGCCGCCGCACCATCGTTGATGCTGCTGGCGTTGCCTGCAGTCGTGACACCCTCTTTCCCGAAGGCCGGCCGCAGGGAAGGAAGCTTTTCGGGATTGCCTCGTCCGGGCTCCTCGTCGGTGTCCACTCGTAGGGGATCGCCCTTGCGTTGGGGAACTTCGACGGCGACAATCTCTTCGCTCAGCCGTCCTTCGGCTTGTGCTGCAAGCGCGCGGCGATAGCTGGTGGCCGCGAACTCATCCAGCTGTTCGCGGGTGAAGCCAAACTCGGCGGAGGTTTGGTCGCCGCAGTTGCCCATGTGGACGTTGTGATACGGGTCCCAGAGTCCGTCGTGAATCATCAGATCGAGCGCGGTGGCATTGCCCATCCGGAATCCGCCGCGACCGGTCGGAAGGGCGTAGGGTGCATTGGTCATGCTCTCCATGCCGCCGGCCACAATCACGCTGGCGTCTCCCGCGCGGATCGCTTGGGCGGCCATCATGGCGGTCTTCATGCCGCTACCGCAGACCTTATTCACCGTGGTGCAAGGGACGGTATTGGACACACCCGCGCCGATGGACGCCTGGCGGGCGGGAGCTTGGCCGATGGCCGCGCTCAGCACATTGCCCATCAAGACCTCGTCCACTTGATCTCCCGAGACGCCCGCCCGGGAAAGCGCCTCGCGGATGGCGATTGCGCCGAGCTGTGGGGCTGTGAAGCTGGAAAGGGCACCCTGGAAGGAGCCGATGGGCGTGCGCGCGCCCGATAAAATGAGGATATCGCTCATGGGATGTTTACCCCGCCACGAGGGCGTTCGGATTGGTGAGCAGGATACCCGTGGTACGTGATTCTCCGAGAAATCTCAGTTTGTTTCGAAGCGAAACGGTTTTTTGGGTGTTTTCACGTAGAATATTGGAAACCCAAGAGGTTGCTCTTATGAATAAATTCACACTTACTAGTCTTTTGCTAGCTGGTCTGGCAGCTTCGTCCATGGCGGCCAGCATTTACATTTTCTCTTGCGGAAACGCGCCCACGGATAACGACACTGTCGCTGCCTTTCAGGCTGGCGGACACGATGTGACTCTTGGCCAGGGGGTCAGCACCTTTTTGAACCTGAACGTTATCGCTTCGTTTGACGCTGTGTACCTCCCCGCTAATCATAATTACGGGTTCGCATGGAACGCGAGCCAAGAGGGCGCGATGCTGAACTACATCAACGCTGGTGGTGGTCTGATTACCGCCGAATGGGTCGTCTGGATGGCCGCTACCACGAGCAGCTACTTCCCGATTTTGAGGGCCGCGTTTCCA
>JALHPH010000075.1 GCA_022842565.1 Fimbriimonadaceae bacterium | reverse complement strand
TCCAGGATTTAATCGGAAGGTATAAGCGGCTCCGGGGATTCAATGTTCAGATTATCCCGGGGCAAGACCACGCCGGGATCGCAACCCAAAGTGTTGTGAGCAAACAGCTCATCGCGAAGGGAGTCCAGCCGTCCTCGCTCACGCGTGACGAGTTCGTGGAGCACGTTTGGGAGTGGCGAAAAGAGAGCGGCGACGCAATTTTGAAGGGGTTTAAGGCCCTCGGGTGCGCTTTTGACTGGAATGCAACCCGATTTACCCTCGATGAGGACTACGTTGAAGCGGTCCTGACGACGTTTATTGACTGGTTTAACCGCGGCCTCATTTATCGTGGCAAGCGCATCGTGAACTGGGATCCCGTGCTGCACACCAGTGTCAGCGACATTGAAACCGAGCGCAAGACCATCAATGGCAAGCTCTATGTGATTCGCTATCCCTTCGCCGATGGTTCGGGAGAGGTGCACATTGCCACCACCAGACCGGAAACAATGCTTGGAGATGTGGCCGTGGCCGTTCACCCATCCGACGAGCGCTATACGGCTATGGTCGGCAAGGACGTCATCGTTCCGCTGGTCGCTCGACGCATTCCTATCGTTGCCGATTTGTACCCCGATCCTGAATTTGGGTCGGGCGCAGTGAAAGTCACCCCGGCGCACGATCCAAATGACTTCGAAATCGGAGTTCGGCATCAACTGGAGCCCATCGTCGTGCTCGATGAGTCGGCGAATGTCTGTTTCGAGGGTCCCTACCAAGGCCTGAACCGCTACGAAGCCAGAAAGAGGATTGTTGCCGACCTGGAAGCCAGTGGACAACTTGTTGAAATCCGCGACCACGCCATCCCAATCATCCTGAGTGATCGCAGCAAGGAAGTCATCGAGCCTTTGTTGAGCGAGCAATGGTTCGTTCGCCAAACAGAACTGGCTAAAGCCGCCTACGAAGCGGTGAACGACGGTCGCATCACCCTTATTCCGGAAAATAAAGACAAGGTTCTTCTCGACTGGCTCGAAAATATTCGAGATTGGTGTATTTCTCGGCAGCTATGGTGGGGTCACCGGATTCCCGTTTACTACACAGCCGAGGGCACCCCGTATGCCGCCACCAGCTGGGAGGCTGCGCAAGCCCTGGCCGGAGACGAACCGATTATTGAGCAGGATAAAGATGTCCTGGACACCTGGTTCAGCAGCGGGCTTTGGCCATTCGCGGTGCTCGGATGGCCGCAAAAGGAGTTCGACCACTACCCCACCGATGTGCTCGTCACCGATGTCGGCATTATCTACCTTTGGGTCGCTCGAATGGCCATGATGAGCCTCGATCTGAAGCAAGAAATCCCGTTTAAGGAGGTCTATATCCATGCGACCGTGCTGAACGAAAAGAAGGAGCGGATGAGCAAGAGCCTCGGCACGGGCGTCGATCCCGAGCCCGTGATCAACACCGTCGGAGCTGATAGCCTGCGCTACACCCTGCTTAGCCAAGCCGGCATGAACCAGACCATCATTTATAGCGAAAAACGGGTGGAAGAAGCCCGGAATTTCTGCAATAAAATCTGGAATGCCGCGCG
This sequence comes from Fimbriimonadaceae bacterium, assembly GCA_022842565.1. GTDB lineage: Bacteria > Armatimonadota > Fimbriimonadia > Fimbriimonadales > Fimbriimonadaceae > JAFLBD01. Next base: position 5,952 of record JALHPH010000075.1, on the reverse strand, counting down.
ATTTGTGCTGATGAACGCAGGCAATACGCCTCCACAGCGCCCGGACGAGTTCCAGCCAGAAGACCGCTGGATACTCCATCGATTGGCCGAAACCGAAGTGGCCACCCGAAAGGCCTATGATGGTTACGACATTATGTCCGCCTCGCACGCGTTGACTACTTTCTTTTGGTCGGACTACTGCGACTGGATGTTGGAAGTCGCCAAGCCGCGGCTGAACGACCCTGAGCAGCGAGACGCATGCCTTTGGGTACTGCTGGAGTGTTTCGAGGTCTTCCTGAAGATGCTGCACCCCATCATGCCCTTCATCACGGAAGAGGTCTTCATGAACCTGCCGCTCATTGAAAAGCAGCGATTTATCATGGCGACCGACTGGCCGCTTCACGTGAAGCATTATCTGGACCCCGCTGCTGCGCAGCGCGTGGAACGGTGGTTCGACATCGTACGGGCCGCCCGTGCACTACGCGCGGACCTGGAAATCGATCCTCGAAAAACCATTTCGCGCCTATATATTGAGGGTGATTTAGAGGGTGGCGAGGCGATTTTGCGATCGCAAGCGTGGTTCGAAGAGCTCGTTGTTGGCAAACCGGAATCCGGTTTTGTTAGCGGATTTGCGCAGGGGGTCGAATTCCACCTGCTCACCGAGTCGATTGACAAGGACAAATTAATCGATAAAAATCGGAAAGAGGTGGTGAAGTGCGAGTCTGAGCTGGCGAAAGCAAACGAGCGACTGGGTGATTCGCAGTTCATCGACCGCGCGAAGCCGGAAGTCATCGAGAAAATGCGGCAATCGGTCGTGGAGCTTCAAGAGCGAATCGAGAAAGCGACCCAGCGTATTGCTGTACTAGAAAGCCGATAAGCTAAAGAGTGGGGAGCGGCTCCGCATCGGCGGGCCGCTTTTCGCTGCGCCACAAACTAAATCCAAGCATGTAAATGACCCAAATCCAGGCGGGTGGAAAGCTAACGGTGCTCACTTCGGCAAAGGGCACGTCGCCGCACAGCTTCACGGCCACTTGCAGGTAAGCCGCCAGAGCGTCCATGGCCCGCATAATGAGCCCCGCTGGGCCAGGGAGCAGACCCTCGATGGCCCAGGCTCCCAGGCTGCCGACCGTGATGACACCCACCACGGGTGCGACCGCCAGATTGCCTACGATTCCCATGATGCTAAATCGCCCAAAATGATAGGCCAGAAGCGGTGCCGTAGCGACGGTGGCCACCGCGCTGGCCCAAGCCAAATCGCGCACTCTCAGGCCAATATAGCCCATCACTGAACCGCTACTTTGCCATTGTCGGGGGCCAAAAAGAACAAGCCCCAGCACGCTCGTAAACGAAAGTTGGAAACCAATATCCCATACGGCATAAGGCATCCAGAGCATGGTCAGGATGGCAGAAAATGCCACGACGCTCAGCCCGTCCGACTCACGCCGAAACAGGTATGCCACCACCATGGGCAACACCATGGCGACCGAACGGACCATCGGTGGGCGGATCCCGGCCGCAGCCGCATAGACGCACAGAATGAGCACCAATACCCCGATCTGCATCCATCTGGGGATGGGGAGGACGCGCAAAATCAGCGTGAGAACCGCCGCGACGATCATCACGTGCAGGCCCGAAGTCGAGATGACATGGATGGTCCCGGACCGCCTAAGGTCGTCCTTCAACTCCTGGGAAAGCTCGGTATCGTGGTTAAAGCAGAGTGCCTTGACGATGGCCGCGCGGTCACCGCTCAGGTGTCGATGCGTGAAGCTGACAAAATTTCGCCGCAGGGATTGCCCCCAACTGCCGACCATTGGACCGGGCCGCATGACCCGGATCTCCGACGCCCGAAGCTGCCCACTGACGCCCTGATATTTCCAATATTCGAACCCAGACTTACTCAATGGCCCGAGTGAACCCCGCACAAACACGGTGTCACCATAGGCAATGTTGAACCGGGTGGAGTACTGCAAGACCAGCCTACGTTGGCCGTCCGAAACAATGCAGCGCTCACCGGAATAGGAGGGTCTTGGCGCCGAAATGACTATGAATTGATCAGCTATACCGCTAAATTCTTGTACAAATCTTGTCGGCAGCGAAGGCGCTAGCGAAACGCCAATCAATAAAAAGACCCCACCTAACAGCCATCTAACTGGCCGACCCAATAGCAATAGAACGAGAGGAAACAGCAACCAAAGCCACGGTTCTTGGCGGGCGGCTAACCCAAGAGCCAGCGAGAATGCAAGCCCGACCAGCGTTCGACCTTGCCACTCGCCCAGCACCGCCTTCACTGTTCAACTCACTCGCGATCGCGCCGCGTCCCCGTAATGCGAATATCCAGAAAAAGCTTGCGTCCCGCTCGCTCGTTTAGCCGGTCGAGGATTTCCTCTTTGTGTAAGTGCACTTCCTGCGCCCATGTACTATCCTCTGCCGAAACATAAACAACGCCCTTCACAAAACGGTCGGGCTGGGCACGATTGGCCAAGAACTCCCCGACGATGGCGGGCCATTCGCGAAGCACCGTTTGCGCCTCTGCGGTGACCATAATGTCCCGCTTCGGCAACACCCCTTCCAGCATTTCGCGAATCTGTTTCAAAGCCTTTCCACCGTACCCGCTTGCACTCGATAGACGGTCGCTTCCGCCGCCAGTTCCGGCCCGACTTGGTCGATTTCGTTGCACGTTAAGATAGTCTGCGAGGAGCTTTCGCGAGCCCAGAGGAGCAATTGGGTCCGCCGTTGCTGGTCGAGCTCGCTCAGTACATCGTCGAGCAGGATGACGGGCTTCTCCAAGCTATCCTGGATCAGATGGGCAACGGCCAGCTTCAGAGCAACCGCCGCCGTTCGCTGCTGCCCCTGCGAGCCGAATTGGCGAGCGTCCACGCCGTTGATCACGACCGAGAAATCGTCGCGGTGCGGCCCAACCGAAGTCGTACCGCGCAGGGTATCCAGTGCAAACCGCTTTTGGTAGGCTTGCATGAGCGATTCACTCTCGAAGGCATCCTCTTTTGGGATGAAGTCGATCTCTAGACGCTCTCCCGAAGAAAACTGCTCGTGGTTTTGCGAGGCCTTCTCGCCCAGGCTCTGCATGAAGTCCCTTCGCAGCAGCCGAAGCACCGAGCCAAAGTCGCTGAGCTGCTGCTCCCAGATGAGGAAGCTTTCGCGGTCCACTTCGTGCTCCTGGTTGTGCCTCAGCAGGGCGTTGCGTTGCTCTAGGGAGCGCTTGTAGCCCGCCAGTGCGTTCAGATACCTCGGCGACAACTGCGCGAGCTCTTCGTCCAAAAATTTGCGCCGGACCGAGGCATCCTCTCGAACAATCGCAAGGTCTTCATTCGAAAACAGCACCGTGGGCAAGCGACCGAGCACATCGGAGGCTCGCGGCAACTGAACCGAGTTCAGCATCACGCGTTTTCGAGCGCCGTGTTTCAGCAGGATTCGGATGTGGGTCCCGCTCGGCATCAACTCGGCTTCCACGGCCGCGTGGTCCTCGCCCAACCGAATGGCTTCCACCTCCCTCATCCCTCGGAGTACTCTTCCTGATGCGATCAGGTAAATGGCCTCCAGAAGATTGGTCTTGCCCTGGGCATTAGGGCCGGCCACCACACTCAGCCCCGGGGAGAATTCCAGACTGAGCGAAGGGTAATTCCGGAAGTCGGTCAGGTGAAGCGAGCGAATCACTTTCCACACGCTCTTATAAAGAAGAGGATGATAGGTTTAAATACCGTAGTCGTTGTATTGGTGTGGGTAACTAGAATAACCCCTACCCGTTGAACCAGATTTGAACCCAAGCAACCCCAGACCAAACCGCGTGGAAAACCGGTCGATGCGGCCGGGGTTTTCAACGCCCTTTGGCAGCTCGGAAGTTCTTCAATGCTTTTCAGACTTAAATCCACACAGTTATCCACGGGCTGTTCAGAGCAGATCTTGCTGGCGTCCGTAGCGCATCACTACGGCTTCCAGCAAGAACATCGGGTGCACTCCTGGCACCGGCTTGATGTGATTGCGCGCCGCGAAGGGCTCCCATATATCATTGATTTGGTGGTCCTGGGCTTCTCGGGTAAGCGATGGGAACCGGTCGGCGAGGCGCTTCATCACCACATAGTCGCGGAGCGTCATTCGCTTGAGCGAACCGACATACTCTTCCAGCGGATGGATGCCGAACCGGTGCGGAGCAGGCGAAAAATTCATGCTGAGTTTTGGCTCGTGCACCACCAACGTGCCGGCGATGAGGTCACCGATGCGCTGCGCGTGCCTGGTCACATTCATGGTGATGAGCGCTCCCAGAAAGGCGACGGGAATAAAGTCGGCAACGCGTAACAAGTTGCGAAGTGTGGCCGCAGGGAAGGTGAGCTGGGTTCCGTCGACCATGATGGTCTGCAGCCCCACCATGCGCTTGCCAATAGTCCGCCCCGACCAGAGCCCCTCCGAAAAAATGTAATAGCCGAAAACAAGAATTGGCAATCCAATCGTGAATCCAACGCCCATTAACCAATCTGGAACCTGCATCACTGACAAAAAACTCATGACCGTGCTGATGACAATGACGATGACCACCAGGATGCCCAGATCAATGAAGGCCGCACCGAGCCGAGTGGAGAAAGACGCTAGGCGATAATTGATGATCACGCCGTCGGGAGTGAGTACCTCTACATGCTCCTTCACGGGTAGCATCGTACCCTTGGGTCATGCGGTTCTTTCCGACTAGAAGGCTATTGGGGTTAGTCCTGGGCGGGCTCGCGCTCACCGTCATGGGGGCGTTTGTGCCAGGAATGGAAGCCTTTGTGCTGGTCTACAACTTCATCTTGATCTTGTTGGTCATTGTCGGGCGGGCGGCGGTGTGCCCGGCCAAGGACCTTGCGCTCACAAGGCAAATGGATGCAGTCCTGAGCGTTCGGGCAGAAAACCGAATCGAGGTGACGCTCACCAATCATTCGAGGAAACGCGTCCGGGGACGTATGCGGGACGAGTGCCCAGACACCTTCCGTTCGGGGCGCCGCGAGGGACGATTCAACCTGGGTGCGGGCCAATCGGCGGGACTCCACTATTCGGCGTATCCGCAAGCGCGCGGAACCGAGGTCTTTTTGGGCACCTGGGTGCGGCTTACCGATCCATTCGGTCTGACCGAAACCGAATACGTGCTGGGCGCAGATGATGAGATCCAGGTTTATCCGAATCTGAAAGCAGTCCAGGAATTCGACCTCCTTAATCAGCGCGGACGGCTGGCGATGATCGGTATTCGTCGCACGCGCTACCGAGGCATCGGCACCGAATTCGAATCGCTACGCAGCTACCAGCCGGATGATGATTTTCGGCTCATCGACTGGAAAAGCACCGCTCGGCGTGGCGAGTTGGTGGTGAAGGAGTACGAGGTTGAGAAGAACCAACCTGTTTTCATCGTCATCGATATCGGGCGCGGAATGCTCGCAGAGGCCGAGGGCGTTTCGAAGTTAGACCACGTGCTTGATGCCGCCTTGCTCTTGATGCACGCCGTGGAGCGGGCCGGCGACCAAGTCGGGCTGATGGTCTATGCCGACCGCGTGTTGCAATACATCCCGCCGAAGCGCGGCTCGGCGCAAATCGCCTCGATCCTGCGTGCCATTCATGATCTTGCGGCGATGCCGGTGGAAAGCAACCACCGGGTGGCTTTCCACACACTAGCGGCTCGTTGGAAGCGCCGAGCGTTGTTGGTGCTCTTTACCGAAGTTGAGTCTCCGGAGGAAGCTGGGCCGTTGCTGGCTGCGATCGAGCCGCAGCGTCATCGGCACCTGTGGTTCGTGGCGAGGGTGAAGGATCCTGGCCTGGCCGAGCAGATTCAGCGGTCTATCACCACCAGCGACGAATACTATCGTCGGGCTGCGGCAGTTTGGTACGAGGGTAAGCGCGATGCGGCGGTGCGGATGATCAACCAGCGGCTCCCAAGCCACGTGGACGCCGAACCAAAGGACCTTGCGGCGGCACTTGTGAACACCTACATCGACA
>JALHPH010000074.1 GCA_022842565.1 Fimbriimonadaceae bacterium | reverse complement strand
AGACTGAGTCGGTTTCGAGAGTGATCCCCAGTGCAGAGGTGATCTACCAGTTTGACCGTGGCGTAGGCCGCGGTCGTATCATCAAAGCATCGGCCGGAGTGGACGGCTCGGTGACTGAGGTTTTCCGAATCATCCGTGACGAATCGGGGAAAGTTGTTTCCCGACAACGCGTTGACGAGATTCGCGTTGAGCCCAAGCCAGCTGTTTTCAAAATGGGCCGCCAAGGGTTTGCTACCAGTCGCTCCAGCTTCCGTCGCGCCAAAATCAAGACGATGGAATCGACGGCCTATGACCCGAGCGCGGGTCGAGGTGCTGCCGCCACGTTCAAAACCCGTATTGGACTGCCCGCCCGTTTTGGCGTTGTGGCGGTCGATCCCCGCGTGATCCCCCTGCGCACGCACCTTTTTGTGGAGGGATATGGCTTTGCCTATGCCGCCGACACCGGCGGGGCCATCAAAGGGAATAAGATTGACGTATGTGTTCCGACCGCTCGCGAAGCTCGTCAATGGGGCCGGAGAAAGGTACGAGTTCACATCTTCCATCGATAAATCCACTCGATCCGAGTGAACTGAAGGAGTTGCTCCAAGCGGAGGGTTTTCAGCCCACCAAGCGCTTGGGGCAACATTTTTTGATTTCAGAGCGAGTCGTGCGGCTGATTGACCAAGCCGTGGGCGAGAACGCTGGTTCGGTGCTAGAAGTAGGTCCGGGTCCCGGCGCGCTCACTCATTTGCTCAGCGCGCGGCTGCCGGTTTTGGCGCTGGAAGTGGACGAGCGCGTGATCGCGATACTGCGTCAGACCGCCCCCGATGCCGAAGTGATGCTGCAGGATGCCCTGGAAGCCGACCTGGGCTCGCTGGTGCAGAATCGTCCAACTCCCCGTGTGCTGGTCAGCAACATGCCCTACAACATCACCGGGCCGCTGCTGACCGCCTTCACTCGCGCGCGGACGCACTTTGACCGCATGGTGCTGATGATGCAGCGCGAGGTCGCCGAAAAGATCATGGCGAGGGACGGCGATTCCTCGTTCGGGTCGATCTCCGTGTTCTTGCAGTCGCGGTTCGAGATTCGCATCGTATGCCAGGCCCCAGCGGGTGCCTTTTGGCCGCCGCCTAAGGTCGATTCGTCCGTACTGACGTTCAAAGCAACGCCGGTTTGGGCCACTGAAGAAGCTCACGAGCGGGTGGTGCGGCTGGGCTTCGGGCAGCCCCGAAAAACACTCTCCAATAACATCCTGGCGGGCGGGTGGTCGCGCGAGATTGCCGAGGCGGCGCTCACCGCGGTGGGGCTCGATCTCCGGGTTCGGCCGCACCAGGTTTCGCTGGCGCAATGGAGCCAGCTCGCGGAGTTCCTACATGACCACTGAGGAGATTCGGGCGGCGGGGCTGGCACTGGGATTTCAGAGTGTCGGATTCGCTTCGCTGAGCGAGCCGATGCATGGCTTTGCCTTCTACCGTGATTGGCTCGCGGCCGGGCACCATGCCGGCATGGATTACTTGGTGAAGCACGCCGAGCTGCGATCCAGCGCGACGCAATTGCTGTCCGGCGCCCGGACCGCCATTGTCTGCACCCAGAATTACGCGCAGCCGCTGAGCGTGCCCGCTGGTCGGTTGAAAGTTGCCCGATATTCTCAGAACCGCGACTACCACACGGTTTTACGCAAGCGGCTCCGGCGGCTGGAGGCGCTATTGGCGGGGCAGTGGCCCGAGGCGAACTTCAGGCCGTGCATCGACTCTGCGCCCTTGCTGGAAAGAGAGTTGGCGCAAAGGGCCGGCCTCGGCTGGTTCGGAAAGAACACCTGCTTGATCGATTCGAAAAGGGGGAGCTATTTTTTGATTGCGTTGCTCCTGACGACGCTGGAACTCGCCCCTAGCGAGCCCGCCGAAGGGGGTTGCGGCACCTGCACCGCGTGCATTGACGCATGTCCGACGGGCGCGATCGTCCATGGGAATGACCGGTGGCAGGTGGATTCGCGCCAATGCATTAGCTACTGGACCATCGAGCATCGCGGTGACATCCCGCTCACGATTGCTGAGAAGATGGGCGACTGGGCGTTTGGATGCGATATCTGCCAAGAGGTCTGCCCCTTTAACCAGCCCAGGCCCCACCAGCCTCTGCGCGCCGAGACGACCCAGGACCCCGATTTTCTACCCGCCGGTCCGGCACCGACCCTCGATGAAGTCGCAGCGTGGGACGAGCAATCGTGGGATGCGGCGACGCAAGGGCGGCCGCTCCGCCGCGCCCGGCGCGACGGCCTGATGCGCAACGTCGCGATCGTGCAGGAGAATCTGAAGAAATGAGACTTTTGGTGACCGGCTTTGGGCCCTTTCTGCAGATCAAGGAGAACCCGTCCGAGTGGCTGGCCGAGCACTGCGGGGCGCAGCACGCCATCTTGCAGGTCTCGTTTCACGCCGTCGATTCGTTCCTCGACGCGCTCCAGCAGGAACCGCCGTCCGCGCTGCTGATGATCGGCGTCGCCGCGAAGCGCCGCCAGATGTGTCTGGAGCGAGTCGGGAACAACTGGGTGGGCCCGGGCGAGGATGTGCTCGGCAAACGGCGAGGACCCGCGAACATCGACCCAGCGGGCCCAGCGGGCCGCGCCGCGACCCTGTGGGCGCGCGGCGACCGGCTCGATCGCCGAGCCATGCGTTACAGCCTCGATGCGGGCGACTATCTTTGCAATTACGCGCTCCACGAGGCACTCCGGCATCTGCCACGGACGCGCACCGGTTTCCTGCACATCCCGCCGTTCGAGGTGCTCGCCCGCGAGCAGCAACTCGCCCTGCTCAAAACGTTGATTACCAGAATTGAGCAAAGATTTCAATGATTTCTGAAAGTTCACGCAGCTGGGCCGAGTAGAATAGAGCTATGGCATCGGTTCTCGCTGCTCCAACGTTCGAAAGTATCGCCGAGAAGGTCTTGGCGAACGAGCGCATTTCACCCGAAGAGGCACGGGCACTCTTCGATCACCCCAATATCTTGGAGTTGGCCGCCCTCGCGCACCACTGCCGGATGCGAAAGAACCCGGAGCCCCGCGTCACCTACATCATTGGGCGCATTCTGAATTACACCAACGTTTGTTGGGTTCGATGCAAGTTCTGCGCGTTCTACCGCGTTCCAGGAAACGAGGAAGGCTATCTGCTTTCCGATGAGCAAATTTTGGATAAGGTCGGCGACACCGTAGCCAAAGGCGGAGTGGAAATCCTCTTCCAGGGCGGCCTTAATCCGAAGCTTAAGATCGACTACTATGAGGGCATTTTCCGCAAGATAATGGACGCCTATCCGGGCGTCATCCTGCACGCCCTGAGCCCAGCCGAAATCATCTACATTGCGCACATCAGCCGCATGACGCTGGAAGACTGCTTGCAACGCTTAAAGGATGCCGGGCTGCACAGCATTCCTGGTGCGGGCGGCGAGATCCTTGTGGACCGAGTCCGCAACATCATCGCGCCCTACAAGGACACGACCGACGAATGGCTGGCGTGCATGCGCATGGCGAGCAAACTCGGGATCAGGAGCACCGCGAGCATGATGTTTGGGCACGTGGAGACCCTTGAGGACCGCATAGAGCACCTTGGCCGCATTCGCGACCTTCAAGATGAGTGCTCGCCGTTCCGTGCGTTCATCACCTGGAGTTTCCAGCCAGAAGAAACACAGCTTCAGATACCGGCTAAGGCAAGCGGCGCGGATTACTTGCGCACGGTCGCCGTCTCGCGCATTTTCCTGGATAACATCGACCATTTGCAGGTCTCGATCCTAACCCAAGGCCCCAAAATCGCTCAGACCGCGCTGAAGTACGGCGCGGACGATTTCGGAAGCATCATGATCGAAGAGAACGTGGTGAGCGCGGCGGGCAACAAATTCATCCTGAATGAGGAGGAGTTCAGCCGGATCATCGCCGACGCTGGATTCCAGCCGCACCGGCGCAATACCCGCTACGAATTGATTGCTCCCCAGGCCTAATTGCCGGGGTATGGTAGTAATATGACGAGCCTTCTGCTCTTAGCATCCTTGGTGCCTTCATTGGTGGCGCAAAGCGTCGAGGCGGTGCCACCGACCCCGACAGCGGAGAATCAAACGGTCGCCTTTGTTGACACTCTTCTGGGCAAGGGAGCCGCAATCAAGAACGACGATGTGGTGACGGTGACCTACAAGGGTTGGTTGCCGACGACCGGAAAGGTCTTTGACAGCAGCGAAGACAAGCCGCCGTTTGCGTTCAAAGTGGGAAGCACCGATGTGATTGCCGGATGGAACCAGGGCTTGGTGGGTATGCGAGTGGGAGGCAAACGCACGATCAGCGTGCCGCCAGGATTGGCCTATGGTTCGCGAAGCATGGCCGATATCCCAGCTGATTCCACCCTTTGCTTCGCTGTTGAGCTGCATAGGATCGACTCCGCCGATGTCGAGGCTAAAGCTGAGATCCAAAACCTGGCACCCGGCAAGGGAAAAGCGGCCGCGAAAGGTGACGTAGTGGATGTTCACTACACTGGCATGTTCCTGAATGGAAAGAAGTTTGATTCGTCGCGTGAGCGCAATCAGCCGATCCGGTTTGAGCTTGGCGCTGCGCGCGTCATTGCTGGGTTTGATCAGGGCGTCATTGGCATGATGGAGGGCGGCAAGCGCCGTGTCACCATTCCATATAGCCTCGCCTACGGTGAGGCCGGCCGGCCTCCGGTCATCCCGCGCTATGCCACGTTGGTGTTCGAACTCGAGCTCGTCAAGATCCGCTAAGCCCGATCATTGTGTGAAAGACCGCCAACCTAAGAGGTTGGCGGTCTTCGTGTTTCTGCAATCTCTAACTGCCAAACTCGGCAAAATTACTAGCGAGAATCGAGAAGTCCGATGGTCCTACTTCGCCGTCTCCATTGAGGTCGGCTTGAAGGTTATAGTTTGCATCTCCGGCAAACGACCCAAACGCTAATGAGAGGAGTGAAAAGTCTCCAGGGCCGACCTCGTTATCGTTATTCACGTCGCCATTCATTAAGGAAACGGTGCCTAAAGCCACGTTGGTGCTCGGCGAAAGGTGTACGGTGGCAGAATTCGAGAGCCAGTGGCTGCCTTTCAGGCGGATAGTGTGGCTTCCCGTGCGTTTGCTGGACCATCCAAAATCGCCGCCAGCGCGCAGTGCTGTCACCCCGGATTCGACAACGTTACCGGCGCTATCCACAACCTCGACGGTGATCATTTGACCCTCTTCAGGAAGATTGAAGTCTTCAAGCTGAACGGTTCCGTGGAATGACCCCAGCGAGGAGGTGGTTCTGAAGGTGGCTCGGTAGCCGGCGATGACGCCGCTCACAAAGGCGTTGCCCGCCACGGTGAGGCCGTCGGCGCTGATGCCCTTGGCATCAATCAGCGTGAACGCCGAGTTGGCGAGGCCCTCTGCGGTTAAAAGATCATCGAGGAAGGCGGTGCCTCCCCCCTGGATATGGAGGGCGGCCCGATTCTGCACCCGCATCACCGCAACCGTTCCCGCCGCATTGCATGCGAATGGCTCAGAGTTAAAGCCCAATTGAGCGACTCCGTCTGGTTCCAACTGCACCATACCGGTGGCTGCCGTCCAGCGGAAGGTGGTGTTGGAGCTTGCGGCGTTGCCGCGTCCATAGACCACGGTCCCGTCGGAATTGATGGCGGTAGCGCGAGCGGTCACCGTGCCACCAGGCAGATCGCCCAGAGTCTGAAGGACTCCGTTCGTCCAGATGGCCGCTTCGAAACCCGCTGCGCTGGTGCCCCAACCGGCGACGACGGTACCGTCCGCATTCACCGCTAGAGCGTCGTTGAAAACACTCCCTCCGGCCATATCTGGAAGCACCTGCCCGAGCGCATTGCCCGACCAGATCGTCGCACGAATACCGTATGCGAGCGAATTCGATTGCCCGACAGTGTGTACGCCGTCAGCAGACATGGCATTGGCGGTGTCGCTATTGCTGGTGCCGCCACTCAGGTTTGCCAGCCGGACCAACGGCCCTGGCTCACTCCATATAAAGCCTCGCGTGATATCTGGCGTACCGCGACCTACAATCTTTGATCCAGTTGCATTGGAGCCTTGAGCGAAGCTACTGAAGCCGCCGCCCGCGAAGTCGCCGAGCCCAACGGTGCCAGTGGATGCCTGCCACCGGAAGGCCTCGAACCCATTAGCCCCTGGGGAGTTGCCATAGACGGTTGAGCCGTCGGCACTTAGACCTACGACGCTCGCCTGGTTGGTGCCGCCTGGCAGGGGCATCACCGCCTCAAGTCCCAGCGCAAATGCGGCACCAGCGCACGCGAGTGCCAGCAACGTGATTGAGCTCTTCATGCCGCCATTATAACAAAGGGATTCTAATGGCGCATCGTTTTTTCTTCAGCGCCCCGCGAACCTGCCAGGAATACCTAACTGCCGAACAATCCGAAGCCATTGGCCAGGATCGCAAAGTCGGCGGGTCCGACTTCGCCATCGCGGTTGAGGTCTGCCCTTGACAGATAGTTAGGTTCGCCATCAAAAGTCCCAAAGGCGCGTCCCATTTCTGAAAAGTCGCCAGGGCTGATTTCATTGTCTCCGTTCACATCGCCGTTGACAAGGCTGAATGCAAGCCCGCTGACATCGGTGGGTCCTGCTGTGTTGATGGGTACTGACGAAGAGATCCAGGTCGTCGCTTGAATCTGCAAGCGATATGTCCCTACATAGGCCGGAACGCGGAAGCGCCCGGAAGGAGGCAAGCCGACTTGCAGTTCTTTTACGAGCACGCCCGTGGTTGGGTTGAGGTAGCGAAGGGTGATGCCTCGCGGCCATTTGGCAGGCGGGCAATCCTGCAAGGTCACCGTGCCCTCCACGGCTGGATATTCAATATCGTTGATAATCCGCCGAATGGCTTGTGTGGAGGCATGCCCAATCCAAAGCTCACCTGTTGCGTCTGAGTCGATGCCGTAGGTTTGTGTGATGAACGGCACCGTGATTCGCCGGACCGTGCCTGGGTTGACTTCACCCGATTCTAGACTGAATTCGAGTGGAAGGACATCGAGGAAACCCTCGCAGAAATCGGAAAAGAACGCGTGTCCCCAGTAATCTGGCCCGAGCCGCACGCCGCGGTAGATGGCCCCACCACTGATGGAGCAACCCTGCGAGTGGTCATATTCGTGGATAGGGAACGTGAAGGGGCCGGTGCCCGCGCCCGGGAAAGCGAGCCGGGTGCCTTCATACACCTTCCAACCAAAGTTCACCACATCATCGAAGAGCAACCCAGATGGCGGCTCCTGATAGTTCAGCTCTTCCCGCTGGTTTTGGCCCACATCTGGGATCAGCCAACCGCCTAACCCGCCCTGGTCGCGGCGGTCTGGGCTTGCTTTCCAGGGATTTCTCAGGCCGAGGCTGAGGATTTCGGGACGTGCGTTAGCATTGCCCACAAAGGGGTTATCTGCCGGAATACCATAGAAGCGGGTGTTGTCAGCAGGGAAGTCATCACGGTCGATATCCAGTCGCAGGACCTTGCCCAGCAGTTCTTGGCGGTTTTGGGATCGATTCCCGGGGTCGTTCGAATCGCCCCCGTCGCCCATGAACACGTGCAGAAAGCCAT
>JALHPH010000073.1 GCA_022842565.1 Fimbriimonadaceae bacterium | reverse complement strand
CAGCAGAAGGTAGCGCTGGGGATTTGGGTCGCTCTCAGCGAAAAACCCGCCTTCCACTGAGACCTCGACCGGTTCGCCAAGGTGGGTACTCGGTAGGTCTCCGAGCTCATCATAAGGAAAAAACGCCGGTGGTTGATCAAACTCCTCGGGTCCTTCCTGGTGCTCTGCCATGCCAAATACGATACCCGCTCGATTGCTTTACAGTCAGACAGTACAATAGGAAGAACGTGGACGATTCAACCCTCATCACGCGAAGTGAAATTTGGCGAGTCCTGCAGGAGCATCGCACGCACCACAATCTGCTGGGCGAAGGCAAACCTTGGGACGAGGTCACGGCAAGCGCAGCCGACCTGCTGAAAGACCAAGAAACCCTGAATGAACCGCAGCTTGCCGAATTGCTCGGTGTTTCGACAGGCCAAGTGCAAGACTACTTGGGCAATGTACGCAGCCGAACTTGGCAAAAAGAGAGCCGCATCAATGGCATTCGCACCCTCACCATTTTTGCGGTGGGCGTGGGTCTCTCGTTCCTAATTTTTGTGGCGTTTATGATGAGCGTGCCGAAGACGATCGATGGCGAACCCGCGCCGCTGATGGAAGGTAAACCACGCGACACTTCGATCATGGGCACACGCAATTAGGGCTTCAGAAACCTTCTGATCCGCTAAAACGTTAGGAAGGTGTGAACGCGATGCAGGATGAACGGATTCACCCCACCGAGTGCGAAGCACTTGTCAAGCGATTTGCACCCCACACGGATGCTGATTTCCACGGCGCGGGCCTCACAGTTGAGGAGTTAGCCGCCCAGATCAACGTGGCACCGAGCCTTCTTCGTGCGGCGCTGGCCGATTTGCGGCGCGAGGAGCCCGTTCAAGAGCCTGCCCGGGACCCCCAACCAGAACCAACCGTCGTGCTCGATGGCATGCCCGCAGCCTTTCGGCCCCTGGAGACACCCGCAGCCCCCCAAGAAGAGCTCACGCCACGACCGCCTGCGGCCGTGGTCGGCCCGATCGAGCAGCCCGTCTCTATTGAAAACGTTCTGGAAGAGCAAGCCGAGCCGCTCGCCGGAAAGCCAGCTTGGAACTCACTCATGGTCATCACGGCGTGTACGTTTGCCATGATCGCGGTGGGAGTCCTGCTCCGCGTGGTGTGGATCAACACGGCCCCACAACGACCTGTCCAGATTGGAGCAGAACCGGTCATCATCGAGCGACCCCAAAGCGACGAGCGAACGATGGCGCGTTCGACTCCCTTTACTGACGAAATGCCGGGGTCCGCTGCCTCCGAGCCAGCGCCATTGGAGGACCCATCGAACGCCGCAGCCGCTGCCCCCGACACGCCCGTTTCTTCGGACGAGAGACCGCCTCAAGTACGAGATAACCCTCCGACCGACAGTGTCGAGGATGGAAGTGGAATTGGACCGGATGCGCCGGTGGCCACGGAGCCGCAACCAGAGCCCGAGCCAGCGGCCGATCCGCTCCCAGATGGTCCCGGCGGATCAGGCGAGCCCCCGGTCGAAGAACCCCCTACCCCGTCTTTGAACTAGACTTTCGGTGCGGGCTATGTTCCTGGACCTGGGACGTCCCAAAGATATCATTGTGTCTTTAGCGCAATCGTTCTCTCAAATGATGGTGCTCGCGGGTTCTTGCCCCCTCGAACGCCTAACCATTCAAGCCAACTTCCAGGGAACGAACTTCTCTCGCGGCTAGGGCCTAAAGAAATGAGCATCTTGGTTTCTCTCCTCATGGTCGGCATGTGTGCCCAGGGCGCGCCAGCAATCCCACCCGCCGCGAAGTGGCAAAGGCATGTTGTGAGCAGTGCGGGCATTTCAGTCCAGTTACCTACCAAGCCGGAAGTGGAAACTCGGAAGTCGCCGAAAGGTCCTCTGCAGATCCAGCGGCTCACCAACCTCGAATTCAACTTCGCGGCGGTGACCCTGAACGCGGATGGCGTCGTCATGGACACAGATCGGATGGTCGCAAATGTGCAAGCCGGAATGAGGGATCAGCTCACGGGCCGAGGTGCCCAGGTGAGTTTTGGGCAGCACGTCCCGTTTTCTGCACGTGGAATGACCGGCGTACGTTTCAAGTATCTTTGGAACCTACGTGGAGTCGAAGGACGCGGCGAGCTCATTGCGCTCCAGGGCAAGCGCAAGTTCGTGAGCTTGCAAGTTGATATTCCCGCGAATACTCAATCCAAATCCGATTATCGCGCCGTCATTCTCGACTCGATCAAGTGACGCCCATAAACAAAGAAGCCCGGTAGTAAACACTACCGGGCTTCTTTTCATGTCACCGAACTTAGCGAGCGGAAGCCGGAGTGTATTCCACGCTGTGCGGCCCTTCGTAGATGGCGCTCGGGCGGATGAGGCGGTTGTTCTTCAACTGCTCCAGAGCATGCGCACTCCATCCACTCACACGTGCGACCACGAAAATAGGCGTGTACAGGTCGATGGGGATACCGAGGACGTAGTAGGCATAGGCTGCCGGGAAGTCGACGTTCGGGAAGATATTCTTCTCCGATTCCATCACGCCCTCCAGCACGTCGGCGATCTCCGACCACTTCGTCTGTCCCTTCTCAATGCAGAGCTCTTTGGCGACCTTTGTGAGGTAAATGGCTCGCGGGTCCCGCTTCTTGTACTCGCGGTGACCAAAGCCCATGATCTTCTTCTTGGTCGCGAGCGCATCGTGGATCCAAGCTTCGGCGTTTCCAGGCTCGCCGATTTGCATGAGCATGTGCATCGCCTCTTCGTTGGCACCGCCATGAAGCGGGCCCTTGAGCGTACCAATGCCGCTGACAATGCCGCTATACATGTCGCTGAGCGTTGCCACCGTGACGCGGCAAGCAAAGGTGCTCGCGTTGAATCCGTGCTCAGCATAGAGCGAGAGCGAGCTATCGAGCACGTGTGCCGTCTTGGCGTCGGGCTCGGTGCCATTCACCAGATAAAGGAAGTTCTGAGCGATGGTGTGGGCAGGATTGGGCTTGAGCGGCTCGTGACCCATACGGATCCGGTGCCCGTTGCCGACGATGGTGCTTCCCTTCGCCACGATGCGGATGGCTTTGCGCAGGTTCGCTTCATGGTCGGTGGCAGGAGCGCTGTAGTCAGGATCAAATGGCGCATAGACCGCGTAACCGACCTTCGCGATGTCCATCGGGTGAGCAGTCTTGGGAAGCTGCTTCAGGGCCAGATAGACGGCCTCAGGCACTTCTCGCTCTTCGGCCAGTACATGCTTGAACGCGCTGAGCTCAGCGGCGGTCGGCAACTTGCCGTTAATCAGCAGATAGGCGGTTTCCTCAAAGGAGCCCTGCGAAGCCAAGTCGTGTACGTTATAGCCTCGGTACACAAGCGTGCTAGTTTCGCTAATGATCTCGCTGATGGTCGTGATGCCGCCGATCACTCCTTCGAGACCGGGGCTATAGTTGGGGTACGTCGTCGCGCTCATTGTGTTCTCTGGTCCTGCCCAGGGGGTGTTTCCCTGATAATGCTACGCGCTGCCTGCAGGATGCATCAGCGATGGCACAGCAACGCCTGATCCCCTGCGACGGGCGCTGACACAAAGTGTACTTGGTTTTGAGCACAAACCGTGATGGGGCCGACAGTTCTACCAGGTCACTTTGCCCAAGTAATCATCGTAGTCGAGCGTCGCATAGAGTTCGGCGCGGCTTCGCATGCGCTCCATCCATCCGGCTTGGGTTCCGGTGGCCAGCAGGTCGCTGTAAAACTCCTCGATGGCCTTCAGCATCACCCGCAGCGCGGTGACAGGGAAAATGACCAACTGGTAGCCGAGTTGTTCGAACTCACTCGCCGAGATCAGCGGTGTCTTTCCGAACTCGGTCATGTTAGCTAGCAGGGGTGTTTCCGGAACCGCTTGACGGAACTCAGCAAACTCTTCCACTGAGAGTAGTCCCTCTGGGAAAATCGCATCGGCTCCGGCTTCAACGTAGAGCTTGGCTCGGTGGACCGAACCCTCCATCCCTTCCAAGCCGCGCGCGTCGGTCCGGGCGATGATCATGAAGCTCGGGTCGCGTTTGGCGGCGGCGGCCGCGGCCACTTTTTCTGCCATTTGGTCTGGGCTGATCAGCGCCTTTCCGTCCAGGTGTCCGCATCGCTTTGGGCTCACTTGGTCCTCTAGGTGAATGCCCGCCAGGCCAGCCCGCTCCATCTCGATCACGGTCCGGACGGTGTTCCAAGCCTCGCCAAAGCCCGTATCCGCGTCGCAGATCATCGGGACCGGCGCTACCTGGGTTGCCTGCGCCGCCACGCCAGCCATTTCATTCAGCGAAATCAGCGCGATATCGGGCACCCCCAAGAGGTTATTGGTGATTGCACCGCCGCTTAGATAGACTGCTGTGGCCCTTTGCTTATAGGCAGCGAGCGCCGAAAGCGCTGAAAAAGCCCCCGGCATCACGACGATGCCAGAGGCCATCATTAGGCGCAGCGTCGCGCCGGGAGAGGTCAGTGGGGCCTGAATCATGCCTCACTTGTACCTCAGGTCTCAGTCGCCAAATTCGCCGAAGCTCGCCGCCAAGACCGCAAAGTCCGAAGGGCCGACTTCGCCGTCGTCATTCAGGTCAGCAGCGTCGGTGTAGCCAGGGTCGCCAGCGAAAGTACCAAAGGCGCCCGCCAGAAGGGAGAAGTCCTCTGGGCCGATCTCGTTATTGCCGTTCACGTCGCCATTGGTGAGAACCAGCGACGCGTTCGTGCTTACGTTAGTGGTGGTGAACGCAGACGAAAGCCGACCGAGCCAGCTTCCTTGCCGGCAATAGATGGTGTAAGTACCCGCCACGTAAGGAGCCGGCGCGGTCAGCGAATAGGCGCCCGTCCCGCTGAAGCTCACTTGGAAGCTTTGAATCACGGTGTCGCCCGCCGCGTTGCGAATCTCGATAGTGCCCGTAGTCGGCGGCACCAAGGTGTTGCTAAACAGCACGGTTCCCTCTATGCGCTTGGCATTGAGGTCTTGGAAGACCCCAACGGCAGCCTGCAGATTTCCTGCGGTATCACCGGTGTAATCGTAGCTATAGCGCTCGGTGTGACTGATCGGACCGCCCGCGGTACTGGACAGGGTATCCAGGATGTGGTTCGGGCGGTTCTGGCCGAAGAGTGCCACGGTCGGAGTCTCGTCGTCGGCCCACATAAACGCGCCAGAGCTCGAGGGATTGGTCCCGGGGAATTGCGGATCGCCGGGTGCAATCATCGGACTCAGCAGGGGCTGCGCCGCGGCAGGATGGCTGAGCGGGATGAACGCTCCGCCGCCATTCAGCGTGCCGATCTCAATCTTGAGCGCCGAAGGGCTGTTCCAAGGGGTCATGAGGGCCAGCGGCCCCGTGCTCAGGTTTAAGTCGCTTTCGTAGATTCCAGCCGCCAAAGCGTTTCGAACGATAAGCAGGCCGCCCAAAGGATTCGTGTCGCTCGGGCCGGAGTCATCTGCGCCCACCGCTTCGGCGAATCGCACACGAATCGCGCAGGTTTGGGTGCCGCTCAGCGTGGTGTTGCCACTCGGATTCCAGACATAGCCAATCCGAATCAGCTTCGCCGGTCGGCCGCGCCGCCCGACTGGCATCACAGCATCGTTCACCCAGATGCTATTCCGATAGTTGAGAGCAAACCTGGATGGGCCGTTGTCGTTACCATAGAAGTCACTGTAGGTGACCTGGGTGGCAGGATTCGTATTCATGGAATCGAACATCGTCGCCCACAAGGGCGTGTTCAGAGGGTTCTCCCCGAGGGTCACGAAGGGGGTGATTCGCTTACCAGCTGCGTTCACTTGCGCCACTGCATCGGGGGTGATACGCGTGATCTCATGAGGAGCCACTTGGGTGAGCCCTTGGCGGGCAGACGCCGCCGCGCTCAAAAGGACTCCGCCCACTGCAAACATGACAAGTCGATTCATGAAAGTTCCACTCACGGTGTAGGTTCACCGATGCTCCCTATTTTACAACTTTTGAACTTGAAAAGAACCTCGTAACGGTGCGAGGCAGACCCCGTTTTACGGGGTGGTCAGGGTCCAATGTTCGACGTGAGTCGCCGTTTCGCCGGGCTTCAGCAGCACGAGCGGTCCAAGGCTTTCGACTTCCAGCATGTCATGCCGCGTGTAGGCCTCGAAATTGCACCCGAAATCAGGATAGTCGCCGGGCGATGCACTGAACTTCTTGGTGAAAACATCCTGCTGCAAGCGGTACTCGGCCACGCCGGGTGTGGACCAAACACCGAACTTCGTCGGCTCGCCTTCCGCGCTTTGGGCGAGGGTCACCCTGTCCCGGTGCAATCCCATGCGGTGGTCGCCCCAGTGCGTATAGGGCCAAAACACCAAAGGAAAACGAGGGAGCACCTGATCGCCATGCGCTCGCGATTCGTCGATCCAAACCGAGCACACGCCGCCTGCCCGCATCACGGTGATGCCCCAAAGCGCAACGTTATGGGCGCCCGTTCCGGTGTTCCGAATCCTGTGATGAACCCGATATCCTCCTGGAATGGGCTCCAGAGACATGGCGCGCTCCAGGCCGCATGCCGAATCGCCGGTCACAAACCAGTCCCCTTCGATCACAACCGGAGCGTTATCCGGCTCGTTGGTGCGCTCGCGCACTTCGGGAGCAGTCCACAGCCGGTGACCGCCATACCCGCAATACTCCTCGCCACCAATAGTGCCGCGCGTTTCGGGCTTGATGTAAAGCACGTTGTCCGCGCCAACCCTGCGCAGACCAATCACGCGTGGGCCAGCGTCCAGCATCACGAAGGCTTCGATGCCATCGTTCAGAAATCCGGCGCAGCGCCAGCCTTCAAATTGAACCTCTTGCCATTGCATTGTTCTAGCATGGTACCAACCTAGGCGTTAACACACGTGCACGGGCTAAAATTGCCGGGTCATGCCCCGCCCGCTCGTCTTTGGAAACGGTTCCCTCCTCATCAATCTGGACGCGAGTGGGCAGATCAGAGACCTCTTTTGGCCGTTCGTTGGTATGCCCAATCACCTGCAGGGCTATCGCATTCGCTTGGGTTTGTGGGTGGATGGGGCCTTTGCTTGGCTCGACCATCCCAATTGGTCGGCGACCCACCACTACGAAACCGGGACGCTCGTAGCGACGAGCATTCATCTGAATGAGGAACTCGGCCTTCGCCTCACCATCCGGCAGGCCGTGCACCCCCGCGAACCCGTCTTCGTGCGAGAGCTTTCGGTGGAGAACCTGCGCGGAGGCGAGCGAGAAGTGAGGCTCTTTCAAAACAACGACTTGCGCATTGCCGAAACCGACATCGGCGATACCGCGCTCTACCACCCGTTTACCGATTCGATGATCCACTACAAGGGGCAATATGCGTTCTTGTTTGGCGGTCGCACTGAGTCGGGCGGGCTAGCTCAACACACAACCGGAGTGAAAGCGTTCAATGGCTCGGTCGGCACGGGCCCAGACGCCGAAGATGGGCACCTCCACCCCAATCCGATCAGCCAGGGATCGGTGGACAGCACGTTTGGACTCTCCGTTCGCGTCGCCAACTCCGCGCCCGCTCGCGCATCACTCTGGATTGCAGCAGGCTCCAGCATCGAGGAAGTCCACCAAACCCTACGGGGAATGTCGCTCGATGACGTCTTGCCCCTCGC